>JAWOCP010000129.1:0-8872 GCA_046483735.1 Dehalococcoidia bacterium | reverse complement strand
CCCGGCGAAGACCAAGTACTGTGTTATTTGTTTGTCGTTATCACTCGGTTGAGGATTGCCAGCGGAGTAGTTATGGACGAAGATGAGGGCCGCAGCGTTATGTTGGACTGCACTCTGTATGAGTTGTCGGGGATAAACAGCACTGGCGTTTAGTGTCCCTTCGAAAAGGTCTTCGATCTTCAAAACGTGATTTTGGGAATCGAGGAACATAACCTTGAAGACTTCTTTCTTCAGGTCTCGCATAGAATGGTACAGGTAGTCGAAGACCTCCCTGGAGGAGCGGCAGTATGGTTTATCGATGACCTGTTCCTTGAGGAATTCCCTGGCTACCTCCTGTACCAGCTTGATTACAACGGTATTGTACTCGGTAATTCCTTTAATCTTCTGCAATTCCTCGGGCGGAGCTTCCAGAACACCCCTCAGGGTCTTGAACCTGCTTATCGCTTCTTTGGCCTGAGGCTTACAGTCCTTGCGAGGCGTCCCCAGCGTCAACAGCAGCTCGACAATTTCGTAGTCGAGGAAAGCTCTCAAGCCCGACTGGTTGAACCTCTCCCGCAGTCTTTTCCTGTGTCCTCCCTGGCTCCTGGCTTCCATGCTTGAGAACGCACGCCGTCACCTTGAGCGATAGCGAAAGGTCTCAAAGATTCTTCGCTTCGCTCAGAATGACAAGAAATCGTTATGCAGCTTCCATGCTTCCGGCTTTCCTAATTATATATATTAACCATGATTATTGGAATTACGTTATACGGCTTCAACGGAAGTGCTGATATAATAATATGGCGATGAATCTGGCCCGGCAACTGGAGCAATATCTTATCCCGCAACTCCTGGAGCTGGTCCAGGACATCACCGCACAGGCTGCCAGGCAAGGACAAAGGGTGTATCTCGTCGGCGGTCTAGTACGAGACCTGCTTCTGGATTACCCCAATTTCGATCTTGATCTTGTGGTGGAGGGCGATGCGGTGGAATTCGCTCAACATCTGGCTGAAACCAGTCAGGCAAAGTTGCTGGCCCACCATCGCTTCGGCACCGCCAAGCTCGGATACGAGGATTTCAGCCTGGACCTGGCTACGGCACGAAAGGAAACCTATACCAAACCGGGGGCATTACCCACAGTTACCCCGGCCACCATCAAGGATGACCTCTTCCGTAGAGATTTCTCTATCAATGCTATGGCTATTTCCCTCGCCGAACATGATTACGGGGAGTTAGTCGACCCCCACCAGGGCAAAGATGACCTCGAGCACCGTCTCATTCGGGTCCTGCATCCCGGAAGCTTCCGCGACGATGCTACCAGAATTCTACGAGCTGCACGTTATGAACAACGACTGGGTTTTGAGCTTGAAGCACAGACCACTGAGCTACTCAGACGAGATGTTCCCATGCTGGATACGATAAGCGGCGACCGAATCAGGCACGAGCTAGAACTGATTTTTGAGGAAGAACAGCCAGAACTCGTTGTCAACCGGCTTGCCGAGCTGGGAGTACTGCCAGGAATAAGCCCCTTCCTCAAGGGCGATGGCTGGATAGCCGGGAAATTTGCCAGAGCCCGCCGGCTAAGCAAGCCCAGCCAGTTACCCTCGCTCTATTTCTGTCTTCTCATTTATTCGTTTGGCGAAACGGAAATTGAGAACTTTCTCGCACGTCTCAACATGCCGGCAAAATTGTCCCGGGTGATGAGCGATACACTCCGTCTCAAGACCAGCCTCCCGCTTCTGGACAAGCCGTCCCTGAAACCGAGTGAGATTCATTATCTGCTCCAGCAATACGACCCTCTGGCGATACAGGCAAATGCCATAGCCTCGGAATCCACAACGGTACATCACCACCTCCAGTTGTTTGTCACAAAACTGCGCCATGTAAAAACTTCCCTCAACGGGGAAGAGCTAAAAAGACTCGGTATATCTGCTGGACCGGAGATGGGGAAGGTCCTCCAGAGATTACATGAGGCAAGATTAGATGGAGAGGTCAGCACCAGGGCAGACGAGGAAAAACTAGCCCTGTCCTTAAAAGCACCTGACTCTCAGGCTGACCATAAACCTTCGCCGAAGTGACCAGAGCATAACTGTGCCACCAGACCACCTGGCCCGGCGGGTCTAAAGACCCGCAGCTGTATTTGCAGGCGGGAAAGTAGACGCTAGGTAGCACTCTTGTCCTTGCTTTCTCAGGCGCGAAAAGACCCCATCCGCTTTCTCCTTCGTTGGGAAAAAGGTAAAGAGACAAGGCCCGGAGCCAGCCAGATGGACTTCCGGGGCTCCGGCTTCCTGAAAAATCTGCCCGTATTTGCCCAGTTGCGGGAAGAAATCAAAGGCTACCTTCTTGAAGACGTTGAACATGAGAGCATGGTCAATCGCTTTCCCCTGCCTCAAAGATGATAGGGCTGCTTGAACGAATTGTCCTTCGGTGAAATGAGCCGTATCTAACTTATTGTACATCTGCTTTGTCTTGGCTGTGATTTTTGGTAACGGTGGCACCAGCAAAACAAAGTAGGTTGAAGGCGAGGATGACAGCGGGGTCACTATTTCCCCCTTCCCTTCCACCAGGGCTGTACCGCTATGAACAAAGAAAGGAACATCTGAACCCAGTTCAGAGGCTAAACGGACCAGCTTAGAAAGCGGCAGTGTCAATCGCCACAGCTCATTTAGAGCCAGGAGGGTGGCAGCGGCGTCGCTGCTGCCACCTCCCAATCCTGCACCCCAGGGTATGTGCTTTTGCAGCACGATTCGCGCCCCCAGGCCATATTTCGTGCTTGCCTTAAGCAGACCAGCTGCCCGTGTTACCAGATTGTCACGTTCTAAGCTGGGTTCATCGCATTCAAGAGATATTTCGTTGTCTAACTCAAAATCGAGGACATCGCATAAGTCTATTGACTGACCAATACTGCAGATTCGATGATAATCTTCAAGCTTGCCCAGTACTTCAAGGACCAGATTTATTTTGGCCGGAGCATAAACGGTCAACATTATTATCCTTTAACTACTCACCACTGATGTCATACTGAGAGAGCCCCGATTTCATGGGGGCGACCAGAGAATCTCAAGGTCCTTGGCCTCGCTCAGGATGACAAGAAGCGACGCGCTCAGGATGACACAAGAGGGGTGCAAATATTTTCCACAACTCCCTCCACTCTTCCATGCTCAGGGTCTCAGCCCGCCGTCTGGCCTCTATGCCGGCTTTTTCAAGTAATGAAGCAGCCTGGTCTGGCGGCATCTCTAAAGAGTGCGCCAGAGAATTACGAAGCTGTTTACGAGGTGACCTGAAACCATGCATCACTATGTCAAAGAAGCTGGCGACATCGGATATCTCGATAGGCGGCTCAGAGTAGACGTCCAAACGCAAAACAACTGATTCCACTTTCGGCGGGGGATAGAAACTCGCCGCTGGCACATAGCACACAACAGCCGGCTTGCTATGAAACTGAGCCTTAACGCTGAGCAGGCGCATCTTACCGGGGGAAGCGGCAATAACTTCACCAACCTCCTTCTGTACCATCACCACCATTTCTGAGGGCCGGGGCTCCGCCTCCAGAAAATGGCACAACACCGGTGAAGTGATGTAGTAAGGAAGATTAGCTATGACTTTGTAGCCTCGGACAGCCTCGGATGCAGTTAGGTTATCTTGTAGCAACTGCCGGGGGGTTACCTTAAGTATATCACCATGAACGATTTTGACTTCGGGAAAGGTGGCCAGTCGTTTTTTCAGCAGGGCGACAAGTTTGGAATCAAGCTCAACAGCAATCACCCTGGCTCCTCGTTTGGCCAAGCCCTCAGTGAGTACGCCCAGCCCCGGACCTATCTCAATTACGATATCCCCGTGGCTGAGTTCGGCGGCGGATAATATGCGCTCCAATACAGCTTCATCTCTAAGGAAGTGCTGCCCTAAGCTTTTTTTCGGTCTGAAGTCAAATTGACGAGCCACACCACGCCTTTGACAGCTAACCAAGTTCCAATACGCCGCCTTCCCACAATAAGGGCTGTCGAATCAAAAGGCAAAGAGACTTTCTAATACAACAATGGACAGCGACTACTTTCCCTTGAACTCGGGTTTCCTTTTTCCCAGGAATGCCTGTAGTCCTTCCGTGGCATCCTCGGTCGCCCGCGCCGAACCAAAACACTCAGCTTCGTAATACAGTGCGCGGTCCAGGTCCATCTCTATGCCTTTGTTTATTGCGAACTTGATGATTCCCAGGACAACAGGACTCTTGGAAAGAAGTTTCTGTACCAACTCATCCACGGCCTTGTCCAGTTCTTCAGCCGCAACAACCTTATTCAATAGGCCAAGCCTGTATGCTTCATTGGCATCAATAAGATCACCGAGCATAGCGATTTCCATGGCTTTCGTTCTGCCCACAAGCCTTGTCAGTCTTTGAGTCCCTCCGGCACCGGGAATAATGCCCAGATTCACCTCCGGCTGACCAAACCTGGCCTTATCAGAGGCGATTCTCAAGTCGCAAGCCATGGCGATTTCCTGTCCACCACCCAGACAAAACCCGTTTATTCTGGCTACTATCGGTTTCTTGACCCTCTCCATATGCCTGGTGTGCTCATGCAACGACAAGGAGAAGTCTCTGGCTCCTATTGGAGTCAAGGCCTGTATTTCTGGTATATCTGCCCCGGCACAGAAAGCTCTATCGCCTGCGCCGGTGATAACAATCGCAACGACGCCTTCGTCATTCTCAGCATCCGTGAGAACGTCGTGAAATTCTGCCATCAAAGCAGAATTCAGCGCATTCAGGTTCTCGGGCCTGTTTAGAGTTATGGTGGCAACCCTTCCCTTCTTCTCATATGTGATATAGCTATATTCTTTCTCTGCCATTCTCAATTCTCCTGTCACACAAAAATCATTTTGCCCCGAACAATTGGTAAAAGCCCTTCCCCGCTTTTCTTCCCGTATATCCAAGCTCGACCATCCTCTTCAGCAACGGAGAAGGCTTGAATCTTTCCCATCCGGTCTGCTGGTAGATTCCTTCCAGAAGGTCTACCACGACGTCTATGCCAACCAGGTCCGCTAGCTCGAATGGACCCATAGGCCAGTTAAACGATAATCGCATCAATTTGTCCACATCTTCTATGCTTGCCACACTCTCCTCTAACACCTTCGCTGCCTCATTAACCGTCAGCATATATATTCTATTAGCCACGAATCCGGGAGAATCCTTGACCAGCACTGGTTCCTTGCCCAGCGATCTCGCAAAATCAAGAGTAATCTTTACCGTCTCATCAGAAGTGAGTAAGGACCTCACCACCTCCATGCTCTTCATCAAGGGTACAGGATTCATGAAATGAGCTCCGATGACTTTGTCGGGACGCCTGGTTGCAGATGCAAAGAGACTTATAGGCAGTGCTGAGGTGTTGGAAGCCAGAATCGTTTCTTTGGGGCAAATCTCTTCAAGTTGTTCGAATATCGGCCGCTTTATCTCCACCCGCTCAAATACCGCCTCTACAACGTAGTCAGCATCTTTGGCGGCATCTTTCATGTCGATCGAGGTACGAAGTCTTGCTAAGGCTTCATTCATCTGCTCCTGGTTTATTCTTTGTTTTTCCACAAATTTAGCGAGGCTTGTTTTTATGATGTTCATGCCACGGTCAACGAACTCCTGTTTTATGTCAACCATAGTTGTCTCATAGCCCGCCTGTGCCGATACCTGAGCTATTCCACTGCCCATAGTCCCCGAACCAATGACGCACACTTTCTTTATTGCCATACTCGTAACCTCCAGATTTTTTGTGAGCCGTGCACTTGCTCTCGATTCCCGAACCGAGCAGACGTCTTTGCCAGCTAGCTCCAGTCAGGCAACTCTATGGCACACTGCAAATACTATTTACCGCTGCTTCCTTCCGGACCTGACGGGGTTCATAGCCCCCAGTTGCATAGAACCCAACTATCAACACCGCTCAGCAAAAACAAATCTGCCCGACAGCAAACCTCAAGCAAGAATTCGGCCCCGCTATAGCGGTTTTCGGGTACAGGGCACCGCTAGCTCCCCGCCTAGCACGGCTCACCTGATGATGTTAGCAACAAGTGTTGACCAAGTCAATATCAGGAGGATCAATTAGCAATCTGGTTTGACTAACTATTGAATAAACCAGTAACATACATGAGTTTGGGAGGTAAAGATGATTAGAAGCTTTAACGGCAAGACACCAAAGATAGCTGATTCGGCTTTTGTCAGTGAAGCGGCTTGGGTTATTGGTGACGTAGAGATTGGTGAAAACTCCAGCGTCTGGCCTGGAGCAGTGATCAGGGGGGATATGGGCAAGATAAGAATTGGCAGGAATACAGTTGTTGAGGATAACTGCGTGATTCATTCGGGGTCGCCAACCCTGCCTCCCACATCAGACGTTACCATCGGGGACAATGTAATCATGGGGCACGCGGCTGTCTCCAACGGCCGTAGAATCGGGAACAATGTTATCATAAGTATGAATGCTACCATCCTTCACGACGTTGAGATTGGCGACAATTCAATAATCGCTGCTGGTTGTGTGGTTAAAGAGAAGATGAAAATCCCGGACAATTCATTTGTTACTGGCGTGCCCGGACAAATCAAGAGCAAGATCGCCGTTGAGCAGCAATGGTGGGCACAGAATAGCCCTGCAATCTATCGAGAAGTGGCCCAGCAATACAAGCGCGAAGGACTCTAGAAACGCAAGTCACAGACTACAAGTGGAAATCCAGCCTTCCCTTAGCGGTTCCAGCACAGGGCACCGCCTGCTCTTCCCCAGCACAGCTCACCTCATCTTGAGACCGACCCGGACACGGCTAAGAAATTGTCTTTCACGTAGTCCTGGATTAGTCTCCCTTCTTTGAGCTTCTTTCTATCTATCTCCCCCGAGCTGGTCTTAGGTATGCTGTCTACGAATTCAATTCTCTTAGGGGCTTTGAAATCAGCCAGGTTCTGGTAGCAAAGGTCGAACAACTCTTCTGCCGTGACACGTTGCCCTACTTCGAGCACCACGAAGGCTACGCGTATTTGCCCCCCGCAACCATCGTCAATGCCTACGTAGGCTGCCTCGGCTACGCTGGAGTGGCCGAGCAGTACTGATTCAACTTCCGGCGGACTAATCTTAAGTGCGGAAGGTGTGACTATCACGAGTGATTTCTTCTCTATGAACTCCAGGTAGCCCTCTCCATCCATCCTGACCAGATCTCCTGTATAGAACCAGCCATCCCTGATGACTTGAGCTGTGAGTTCAGGCGCTTTGTAGTATCCTTTCATCACCCACGGAACCTTGAACACCGCTTCGCCTATTTCGCCCCGGGGAACTTCCTTGCCTTTGTCATCCAGTATCTTAATGGCGCAAATCGGCTTGCCCACAGTTCCCAGCTTGCGGTTGCCAAAACTACTCATGGAAACGCCTGAAGTCTCGGAAAGACCATAGGCCTCATGAACGGGTACCCCTAATTTCTCCTCCAACGCTTTCATCAGTTTAGGAAAGGACTTCGCCCCGGCGGTGACAATCAACCGCAGCGAACTGAGGTCATACCCTTTCAGAACTTCATCACGCACCATGGCCAGGGCATTGTAGATGGCGGGAACGCCAAAGACAATGCTTCCCTTCTCTTTCTCCACAGCCTCCAGGACAGCTCTGGGAGTGACTTCGGGGATAAGCACTACGGTAGAGCCTGACATAATCGAACCAAACAAGACTTCGAAGAGACCAAAAAGATAGGAAAAGGGGACCAGGTCTATGATGGTGTCTTCTCTCCCCCGTTGTGTGGCCGCGGAAAATATGGGCGGAGTTCCCATAACGCAAGCATGTGTGTGTACCACGCCTTTCTGCTTCCCCAGTACACCACAGGTATAAAAGATAATAGCTTCGTCTTCGTCCCTTATTTCGACTTTCGGCGATACGGAAGAGCTATTGGCTACCATCTTAGCGTAAGAAGCCGTATCAACCTCAATCACGTGTCTCAGCAGAGGAATATGGGACAAAACTGAAGAAAGCATCGGAGAGAACTTTCTTTCTGTTATCAGAATTTCCGAGTCGGAGTCTCGCAGCAAAGAAGCAACTTCAGGTGCTTTGAGCACAGGGGTGAACAGCACAGCTACGCCCCCGCCTTTGACTACTCCAAAATAATTGATTATCCACTCAGGGCTATGGCACATCAAGATAGCCACATGGTCACCCTTTATCATTCCCAGCCCTATGAGGGCATTGGCAACTCTGTTAGAAGCTTCATCCAGTTCCCTATAAGTAATCCTCTTATCACCAAGAACAATGGCTTCTTTGTGCGGCATTTCTTTAGCAGTATTTTCCAATATCTGCTTAATATTCATAACTTGCCTCCAGAAAGCGCTTAGCTAATTAACTATATCATATAACAAAGTATATCATATAACAAGGTATATCATATAACAAGGTATATGATAAAGCAACATATACCATAAAACAAGATGTGCCACAAATAGAACAATGGTCAGCGCCCCCCTCCCACTGTAGTGGCTGCCGTGGAATCATGAATCAAACATTGTCCTGCAATTGACAAGAGTATTACAACGGAGTGCGGATCAGAACTGGTCCTCTTGCCCTGGCCTGCCGTTTCCTTTACTGCGACCCCGATGGCTTGTCTGAAACAGTAGAGCAGGGTACAGGCTTCCAGTCAATGCTACGGCTTCCGCAGTTGTTGTGGCGGCGGTTGTTGCTGGGCCTGTATAGCAATCACCTCACTTCCTGCTTCAAATAACTCCGACTTAATTTCGTGTACCAGGCCCCAGGACTGTGCCTGTTCTGGATTCAAGACCATCCGCTCAATCATAGCATCAGTAATATCTTTGGTGCTTTTGCCCGTGTTCGCCGCGATTACCCTGGCAATGTTCTCCACGTCAATCCTTAATCCCCTCAACCTTTCCTCCAACAGTTTCTCGTCC
>JAWOCP010000119.1:0-10384 GCA_046483735.1 Dehalococcoidia bacterium | reverse complement strand
TGTGGAAGCAATACCAGTTACCTTGAGGACACAGCTTGGGTTACCGAAAAAACGAATAACACCTACGCCGAAATCAAGGTAAGTCCTCGGAACACAGTCAAGCCGAACATCGGAAGCGCTGAATTAGCTGAAGCGCTCGATAGAGTGCTTCCCTTCACAGCCAAAGAGGATAACAGGCCAGTCCTTCAGAGTGTGAAGGTAGTGGCTGGTGAAGGTAAATTGAAACTGATTAGCGCTGATGGCTTTCGGCTGGCTGAAATTACGCTGGACTTCGACGAGGACATCGAGGGACAAGCCCTGATACCACGTGATGAGCTGAAAGGCATCGCTGGCGCACTTCGCAAGGCCAAGAGGGTAAGGCTAGGCTTTGAGGCAAGCGGTGAAAAACTGAACGGTATAGCGCTTACCATCGATACGGAAGCAATCCGTTATCGGTGGCGCAGCGCCGAGGGAACTTTCCCCGACTATGAGAAGGTGATACCGACCGAGTTTAACACCTTCGCACACCTTGACAGCCAAGAGGTTATCAAGGCGGTAGGCGCACTCAAAGCCGTAGGCGATAACGGCAAGGACTTCTCGGTTGACTTGACCATTGGTGAAGGGCAGATAACCCTGACCAGTCCCGATGAGAAGGGCGAGGCCATTGTTTCAGCCGATGTCGAAGGCGAAGGCTTTACTAGGGTAGATGGTAACTACCTTACCAGTGCTCTCAAGGCTTGCGGTGGCATGGTGGACTTCATGTTGACCAATTCCTATTCGCCAATGCTATTCTCGACCGAAGCATATAGGGTAGTAGTTATGCCGATGACTAGCAGCAAGGCACAGGAACAGCAGAAGGCTGCCACAGCCGAAGCGCAAGCCCAAGCCGAGACACAGGCCGAGCCGACAAAGGCTGAACTCGAAGCTATTGAAGCCGAAGGGCAAGCCCAAGCCGAACAGGAAGCCGAAGCCAAGCCGAAGCGAAAGCGAAGCCGTGAAAAGGTAGCAGTCGCATAATAGATATAAGGCCATTGTAAAACTGAACGCTTAACCACAAAAACAACCACGCACAGGAAGGCGGCGGGTAGCCGCCTTTTTGTGCATTTTTTGTAAGGGGGTAGTCCTTGCCCTGTGTGCGGTAGGGATACCCCCTTTTTGCGTTGCTAGGCAAGAAAGGAGTAAACGTGAAATGTGAGTTCTGCGGTCAAGAGACACCTAGCCGGATAAAGCTGCGTCTTTACACACCGCAAGGGATCTGGGTCTGCGAGGAATGCTATAAGGCGATAGACAGCCATCGCCACAAGCCTTATTCAAAGGTGATGGACAAGCTGGCTATGCTTGAAGCTGGCTACCATGTCAATCGTAAGCTGGCAACGTTAGCAAGAGGCTGAATATGGCCTGGTTCTGCCTACGACCGGGCACGAGTTCTACTATGCCTCTAATCGGATAGGGTCGAGGTTAAATCCTCGACCCTTTTTCTTTGTCTCTGAAGCGACGGTTCACCTAACAGCTAGGACTGGGAAGCCATTGTGACCCTGGGCTGACCATTATCCCTCGGAAGAGGTTTCAGGGGCAATACCCAAAGCTAAGAGCCTCCCTCTCAGCTCATTTCTGAAGGCCTCTGACATTCTCCAGGGCTGCCAGCCGACTGAACTGTGGCCAGCCAATTAGAATGCCCAATCTGGCCCACTGAACAATCCGAGTAATTGTGTAAGGATTTGCGCTAGCGCACAAGCTCAAATAGTGCGACAAATCCGCCCTAGGCACCCAAATCTGATCAGTCAATACTGCGCACTACTGTTTTTCACCCATAGGACGATAACCAATTCGATTATCACAGCGCCCCAAAATGCCGCCAATAACTGGCCAGTTGACTGGCGACGGTGGCTCGTCAGGTTCAGGCTTGTCACACATTGATGGCGGTATCTCCTTCTGTGGCTCGCATACAACCGTTACCCTCATGACCAGCAAAATCTGAGATATCGAGGGGTTTCCGTTTTCTCGCTTCGTCCACGTTAGGTACCTACTTCAGACAACTCTCTCGTGAAGTTGATTTCCTACCTATTCTCTAAGAGCCCCTGGATACTAACTCGACCAATAACACGTGCGCTGCCAGACTTGCCAGGGTATATATAGAATGACACTTCGTGATTGGGAATGCTTCCCTTCCTATTTCATCACATCGCGCCGTATCAAACGGTCATGGGATTACTTCAGAACAAGGCCTTCCCAACGCACTGAGACTAGGTTCCAGACTGAGGATACTCAGGTCTAATCACTAGAACCGGTACCGAGGAGGAGCGCACCAGCTTATCCGCTACGCTACCAAATGCCCAACGGGTTATGCCGGAGCGACCATGTGTGGCAATGGCAATGAGGTCCACGTCATTACCTTCGACAAATTCGCTGATGGCCTCACCGGCTTTCCCCAGCAATACTTCAGACCTGACCGTCAAGCCTTCCTTGATAAGGTCAGCCTGTATTTTGGCAAGATAGTCCTCGGCTACCTTCGTGGTGACCTTCTGCGCGGCACTATGATTCCAATCCACGGAGTCCTCAACGGGAAGAGGCTCTATGGCTCTCAATAGCACCACCTCTCTTATGCTACAACCCCTGGCTATTGCTTTCACATGAGGCAAGACACACTCGGCTAGTGCTGATCCATCGAGAGGAACTGCCAGCTTTCGATACATCTCACTACTCCTTTCTTTGCTACTCTCCCTTTCTCTCTCCTTAAGCATTCTACCACATTCCCGTCCTGTGTGCCTCGACAGTTCTCGAGTTTATGGAGTCAATCGTCGGTCGTGTTCAATGAAGTCAAACCAGCCTGAGGTGCACCCGTGTATTGACTCCCCACGGGAACTGGCCAATATTGACCAATTTAAGCTTCTCCAACAGGGCCGTTCCCAAAGTCACTACTTGAGATAAGCCAAATGGTGAAGCTGCGGTGGCTTCTCCGAAACGATATGTTTTCCGATACCAATTCGACAGGATTTGGCAAACGAGTTACGTGCTGGCCATCCTTGCTCTTCAGTCTGGCTTGCTGAGAGCGCTTTCAACCGCGCGAGAAGCTATGCTATGTGGACATTTCTACTATGACATCAGTTCCTTTGCCCAAAACCGATTCAATTCTGCAGCTACCCCTAAGCATATGGACCCGTTCCCCAATCCCAATAAGACCGAACTTGCCTTGCTGGGCAACATGGCCTATCGTCAGCGGCACTTCAAAGCCGCAGCCGTTGTCGCTGACCGTCATTCGCACCTTCTGATCGCCAAATTCCAGTACTATTAGAACGGATGATGCAGCAGCGTGCCTTCGGACATTGCTGAGTGCCTCTTGTGCGATGCGGAGCAGAGCTAGTTCAGTGTCAGGTGATAATCGCCTTTCTTGTCCACGCACACATGTATTGACACTCATTTCGCCTTGTTGGATCAGCCTCCCTGCGAGGCCTCTCAGTGCCGACACCAGACCCATGTCCCCCAATATGGCCGGCCTGAAGTCTTCAGTGAGATTTCGCACCTCACGTACCATCTGGTTGATCATGGCCTGAACTCGCGCGATGCTGTCCTGAGCAGACCTGGGCAGCTCCCCGTAAGTGCCGGCGTCAATATCACGCAGGTGCTGGCAAACCACCAACAATCCCTGGATAGTATCATCGTGGAGTTCCCGAGCCAATCTCTTCCGCTCCTCGTCTCGGGCTCTGAGGAGTTCATCTATTCGCCGCTTGCTCTCCGTATTGTCTATTAAGACTCCAGTAACAGCCGGTCTGTCAAGATACCGAGTCGGCCAGGCCAGAGCTTCGGCAGGCACTTTTGTACCGTTCTTGGCCAACGCTGTGGTCTCGTACTGATGCGGCACCTCTTCTCCCGCCACCCTCGCACGGTGGATCTTCAACGCTTGCTCACGGGCCTCAGGTGCAATAACTGATAAGAAGTATCGTCCGACAAGATCGCCTACCTCATAGCCATATTGTTTTCGTATCCCCTGGCTCACCAGAACGAATGTCTCATCCTGGACGACGAAGTAGGAGCCGGTTATCTCCTGTAGCAAACTTCTGTAATCATCTGCCATCAGCTACCCTCCACCTGAGTCGACATCCTCCAGCAAAATCCAGCCCCGCTTCAAGGCGGTCAAGACCGCCTCAGTTCGAGACGCGACTTTCATCTTGGCAAAAATGCTCGCCAGGTGACCCTTAACCGTACGCACACTGATACCCATCTCGTCCGCTATCTGCTTGTTCGTTATTCCCCCAGCTGCCAGCTCTAGCACCTGCACCTCACGATACGACAATTCTTCCAAAGAGTCCAGCCTGATTGGCTTCGATCTACGTTCGAGGGCTTTCGTTAACAGCCTTCGGGTTACTGTGGGATTGAGAACACACTCACCATATCGAACTGCCCGAATATCCTGCACGATTTCAGCAGGATCGGCAGTTTTCAATAAATACCCAGCCGCGCCCGCTTCCAGAAGACCGAGAATGTATTCTTCGTCGTCGTAGATGGTCAACACCAGCACCGCAATATCTGGATTCTCAGCCTTCAGCTGCCTAGTAGCCTCCAAGCCATTGAGTTTAGGCATGCCAATATCCATAACCACTACATCTGGCTTGAATTCGGCTGCCAGTCTTACTGCTTCCTCACCATCGGCTGCCTCAGCAACGACTTCAATGTCCCGCTGTCGCTCTAACTGGCTCCGGATACCTTGTCGCAACAAGGGATGATCATCCGCCAACAGTACCGTGATCTTGGACCGAATATTGTTTCGCAACACACCCCTCCCTCGTCCTAATCGCCATGATTGACCCAAACAACCCATTGCATTCTACCACAACTGTACAATCGATACAATTACAGCGGGCCGAATTGTTCTTTCGGGGGAACGACTTTAGGACAAGTGAAGTGTCATTCCGAAGGTACCTATGGCCCCGTACTGCCGGAAAGAAGGCTCTCTTTGGTCATGGCCAAAGGGTCCTTGCGGCTGTTATGCACAAGGACTATAATCAAACGTGAGAGCGTTTCATTGTGTCCTGACTACTCAAGAGGTTGTCCGGAAATGTGCTTGCCTAAGTGGGTGGGCGAGGGGATCCGATGAGTCGAGCAACTATCAAAGATGGCCGAAATCAAAGAAGTAAGCGGAATGAAATGAGCTTCGTGGCTGGAAGGAGGTGAAGGAAGACGACATCAGATGTATCGCAAAACGCCGGACACGACTATGGGCTGTGGTCGGTTTCCGATTTTCGCTGGAAAAAGTTCCGGCGTAGAGAGTGTCAGACAGCCCCAAAATTGAAAAAAGGAGGAGTAAAGAAGTGAAGAGAATACTTCTAGTAGCGATAGCGGCAGTGCTGGCTATCAGCATGGCTGTTGTCGGCTGTGCACCCGATGGAAACGGTAACGGTGATGAGACTTATGAGATCGAAATCTACACTTTCATGGTGGGTACCTCTACGTACGCATTTGGTACAGCAATGGCACAATTTCTGACTGAGGAAGGGAGCTTTGTTGACGCTACTGTTTTGGAATCGCCTAGCTCAGCGGTCAACACGAAACTGCTTATTGAGGACGCCAGTACCAGAGATACGGTCATTGGCTACGTAACACCCGAACAAGCGAGGGCGGCTATCCCACCACTGGATTATGATCCACCATATGAAGATGTACTACACATAGCTGCATTTGGCCAGCCTTTTGGTGGCGTCTTATCAAACGATCCTTCCATAGTAGAACCCGAGGACCTGGCAAACAAAGTAATCGCAGTTCTCAGTGGTGTGCCTGGGGATCCGCATCCTGAGGTAGACGCCCTGATAGCAAGCGGTGCCACCAATTTGACGTACGCCGAGTACAGCTTCACGGGCATGATCCAAGCATTACAGGATGAAGTAGTTGATGCAGCTTCGGTCTCAGGCTTTCTTTTGGACCCGGTAAACAAACTCTATGCACCGAACCCTGCATTGGTAGAGCTACTGGAAACGGCAGACCATCTGTCCTATATTTCCCCTGACGAGGGGGCCTACCAGGCTGCTGACAATGCAACAGGCCGGCCTTGGATTCTTGAAACGGTCATACCGATAGGCCATTTCCACGAAACGCAGCTAATACCATGGAGAATCCGTGGCACAACAATTGGATGGGGTTGTGATGCGGCCATGCCGGACGACGTGGTTTACGAGTTTACCAAGGTAATGGCTGAAAATGCCCATCGATTCGTGGACTTCCATGCGACTGGTCAAGCGGTTTCTGATTCGTACATGCCGCGCTGGACTTCAATGAATAATACCGAGTGGTGGCATCCGGGTGCACTGCAGTACTACGAGGACGCGGGTCTTATCGAGTACTTGGGAATGCCCTATACGGGCTAAGAACCGAAAGGCCACCCAGCTCACCTTTTCATAGAATTGTAGGAGGTGAGCTGGGTGGGTCGTATCAATGAACAACAAGTTGGGGGGATCATAAATGAATCGCCACAGTGCATAAGCTGCGGGCATTTACGCACATAACAGAATTGCCTCTAGTGTAGTGTCCGGAGGAGCAAGTTTGTAGCGTGATATAGGTTCATACTATGGATAGTTGCCTAGTGATATTTGTCCCACGCGGATTGATTGGTATAGGCGACAGTGTTCCTTTAGATACTACACTTCTCTATGGTATGCAGTAGACGAACCGCTTAGGCAGAGCAATATCTCGTAGGCTAGGTTAGACACAGGTAATGTGGACAAAGCTTATTGATCGAGCTGCGTACTATGCAGCTCTCGCCATGGCAGGATATCACCTGGTATCTGTTGTGTATCGGATACAGGGACCAGGCCTGCATGTTGAGACCCATCTTATGTCTGCGTTTCTGGTCGCGTATCTCGGGCTAGCCCGCAAGAGTGATCAGAAATGGCGAAAACACATGTTGGCCGGCATTGCTCTACTTAGCGTTGTCATTATGAGTTACATGTACGTGAACTACGACGGTCTTGCTCTGCGTCTCTTTTTCAATACCCCCCTCGACCTAGCAATGGGTGTGGTCTTGATCATTCTAGCAATAGATGCTACCAGGCGGGCTTGGGGATGGGTGGTACCCGCTATGATCATTATCGCACTAGTGTACCCTTTCATAGGCTCGAACTTGCCCGAGCCCTTTAAGTGCTCAACTTACACTTGGCAACGAGTAATATCAAACCTGGCTCTTTCGTCTAGCACTGGGCTTCGCAGCACAGCCCTTTCTATCTCAGTCAACTATCTTTACTTATTCATCGTCTTCGGTTCGGTATTCGCAGCAACGGGGGCCGTCAACTTCTTCAAGGAGGCGGGAAGATGGGTGGGATCAAAGATCAAAGGAGGGGCTGCTGTGACATCAGTAATGAGCAGTGCGGCCGTGGGTTCCCTTACCGGCAGTGTGGTGGCCAATATAAGCATTACCGGCGCCTTCACCATACCATCTATGAGGGCTGCCGGATACACTGACGTTCAGGCTGCCGCCATTGAAGCAGCGGCATCAAACGGTGGACAAATCCTGCCGCCAATTATGGGGATACTTGCCTTCCTTATGGCAGGCTACACCGGAATACCCTATGGCCAGATATGCCTGATGGCGTTGCTGCCCGCCTTGTTTTATTACTTGAACACTTTCCTTTACGTTCTGTTTCAAGCAGGCAAAATGAAAATCGGTAAGTTGAAGGCACAAATAGATCGTCGTGAGCTGATGTTTGACCTACCCAAATTCATAGTACCGTTTGGCGTCATAATCTACCTTCTGGTCATGGGTCGTAGCGTGTTAATGGTAGGTTTCTGGGCAATTATCTCCACGGTTGCCATGAGTTTGATTCGCAAAAAGACTCGACCATCATTGATGCAGCTTCTGGATGGTTTTGTTGATGGAAGTACCAATGGTGCTCTGCTCGCCGTTATGATGGCCGCCGCTGGCATTTTGATACAGAACTTCACCATGACAGGACTGGGCATCAAATTAGGTGCCGGGATAGAAATGTGGAGTGGCGGTAGCATACCCTTGCTTCTAGCGATAGTATGGGTGATAGGCGTCATAATGGGAATGGTTGGGATCAGTCTGGTGGCCTACTTGATCGTAGCTATGTTCGTAGTCACGGGAATGGTGGGGGCTGGCATTCCATTTGAGGTGGCTCATTTCTTTATCATCTTCCCCTGCATGTTTGCTGGTTTGACGCCGCCGATTGCTGTGTTTGCCATGGTCGCCGCACGGATGGCGGGTGCCCCTTGGGTCAAGGTAGCAATTGAGTCGGTAAAGATGGCCGGCCTTGGTCTGGTATTTCCATTTATGATAGTAGTTGCGCCTGTTCTAGTGATGATGCCTGCATCGCCAATCGAAGGAGCGATGCATATCATCGCCATGATAGTCATGATATTAGCAGCACAGATTTGTTTTGCGGGATTCTTTGTCACTCCTTGTTCCCGATTGGAAAGGGTAGTCTTTGGTGTAGTTGCCATAGCTTCCTTGTTGTTCTACTTCCTGTTTCATAACTATGTCATGTTTGGTGGGATACTTGTCGGTTTCATTATTCCTGCTATTCGTCACTGGAAGAGATCAAAGGAAGTCGGGGTAGCGTCGTAGGAGGGTAGCCGAGTTGAGACATACAGGTTATGTAGGGACCAATATATCGAAGGACTGGAGGGTGCGATGGATAACAAAGTGATAACAATGGAGAAGGCAATATCACAATTTGTGAACGAAGGAGACACAGTGTTCTTTGGCGGCATGCATCATGGAGAACCTTCCGCAGCAATTCATGAAATTCTCCGTCAGAGGATAAAGCGTCTTACGGTAATCCCAACATTGACGCAAGGTGTGAGTTTCCTGATAGGGGAAGGCTTAGTGGAAAAGCTTGTACATGGTTTTACCGGGGCTCTATATGAAAGATATAGTACTGCTGGCAACAAAGCCAAGAGAAACAACACGTATCCTGCTCAGGACGAGTACTCACATTTTGGATTATGTATGGGATTGTTGGCGGGTTCAATGGGAATACCGTTCATGGCTACGCGCACCACAGTCGGTGGTGATTTCCTGAAATGGAATCCTCAGGTCAAGCTTATTGAATGTCCGTTCAGTGGTGAGCGCATCGGTGTTGTACGGGCCATCAATCCGGATGTAGGTATTTGTCATGTGCAGAAGGCTGATGCGCTTGGCAATGCTCAACGTTGGGGAACACTAGGTATGGATAGAATGGGCCTGCATGCTTCAGAAAAAGTCATCATAAGTACAGAGCGAATCGTAGACACAGAGGAAATTCGTAGGGATCCAAATCGAACTCTCATTCCTGGAATCCTCGTAAGCGCGGTAGTCGAAGAACCCTGGGGTGCTTTCCCGACCCATCTTGCTGGCACATATGAGAGTTACGCGTTCAACCTATTAAGGGAAATCGTCACGGAAGAAGGGTACGAAACCTATATGCGTGAGTATATCTACGGTGTTAGTAACTGGCAACAATATATCAAAAAGATGAAAGAGCAGAAAGGAGAAGATTTCTTCGACAAACTGACGATAGAGAACCCCATATGGAGTGAACCAGTGAAGAGTGGCCATTGAAAACGAATCTGAGGCCTTGGTTAACACTGATCGTACAATTAGGGCCCAGAACTTGCCACGGGAGTCGCCGAAATGAGAAAGTCAGCCAGTGCAGCGAGTAGACGAATCCTTCTGCCTTCGCTAGCACCGTCTTACACATGGTTAGGTGCTGACCGTACTGGTAATCACAAAAACGAAAAGGAAATTCAAGAGAGGAGAGGTGAATGACAAACCAACTAGCTGTAGGTCCACTTTCTATGGAGAGATCAGGGTTGAGGCGTGACGCGCTGGCTGGTGAAGTAGCAGTGGTCACGGGTGCCGGGCATAACATAGGCTTGGCAGTTGCTAGATCTCTCGCTTGGCTAGGTGCCCAAGTGATAATTGCCGAGATCACTCCCCAAAGAGGAAATGAGGCGGCAGCGGTGATAAACCAGGAGAATAGGCCAGGCACGGCTCTGTTCGTTCAGACTGACGTTTCTGACAAGACGAGCATAAAGGCCATGGCTCAACAAACTGTCGACGCTTTTGGCAAAGTGGATATACTGGTAAACAACGCTATGATCTTGACCCTTATGAATACAATTATGGATGCCAAAGTTGAGGATATGGACAAGCAATACTCAGTCGCCGCACGTGGTGCATTACTCAGCATCCAGGCGTTTGTACCAGGAATGCTGGAGCGACATCATGGTGTCGTCGCTTACGTGTCAACCATGCAACTACCAGGCACCTATTACGCCACGAAGGCAGCCGGCAGTTCGCTTATCCTGGGACTGGGGTCCGAATTGGGCAAAGCAGCAGATTCAGGTGTTTCGGGCTTCCAATTCTTGCCGGGCCAGACAGGGACGCCGCTCGGGCACGAGGGCATATCTGAGCGAACAC
>JAWOCP010000117.1:0-4273 GCA_046483735.1 Dehalococcoidia bacterium | reverse complement strand
GAATTCTGCCGCGCCAGGTACTTGGAGGCAATAGCAGCTGCGGCACCGGTCCGGTAGGCCGTAATTTCAGTAGCGTCCATTATCGCCAGCGGATATCCTGTTTCCGAGTCATTGTAGATCATGATGGCCATAACCGAAGGCAAATTACGAGACGGGTTTTGAGGGTGTGCGTTCACCCATTTCATCCCGGCACACCCTGGCAGGGCAGCGGGCATCGCCCTGAAATCACCACGTTCAACGGGTAAGTACACTTTAGCTGGCATGTTTCCCTTACCCTCGCCCCAGGTCCTCAAAGCCTCTTCAACCACGCTGATAACATCTGACATCTTCATCAGAGTGTTGACGGCGTCGCTATCCAGTACAAGAGTAGACATAGGCTGATAAATGCCATCGCTAGGATGGAGTTACCTTGTTAAATTTACTCTACTTCAATAGCATCGTCAAGGTAGAAGTCGCCTTGTGGCTCATTGAGCAGACGCGCAGTTGTCCACAACAATCTCCCGGCTGTCTTGCCCGCAGGGCGCATATCGAAAAGAAATTTGCCAAAATATTTTGCTCACGCCTATTTGTGTGGTCAGCCACTACACATACTGTTTTGATATTTCGAAAAATGATATACTGTATGGGCAATGCCTCAATCTTATGTTTGCCAGTTGCTGCGGGGTGTTGTAGAGCCGTTGTTGCTCTTCATCATCGCCGAATTACCCGTGCACGGCTATGAGATTGCCAGAGAACTCGAGCGAAGGAGCGAAGGCTATTTCAACCTTACAGCAAGCACCGTTTACTCTGCATTACGCCGTTTAGAAAGCAGAGGACTTGTCCTGAGTACGTGGCAGCAAGTCGCTAAGCAGAAGCGCAGGTATTACCGGTTGACCGACAAAGGTCGTCAACTTCTGGCCGAAGAATTAGCTCAGTGGCAGAAGTTTCTTGGCGCCACTGACAAAGTCATAGAAGACGGCCAATGAAGTGGAAATCCAAGTCCTGGGTGCCCATTTATCTGAGCTAAGAGGAGCACGGCTAACTTCCCTCTTGATAGATGGCACTCTGGTCGTAGATGCTGGTGGAGTCACCTCTGCCCTTTCTCTATCCGAACAGAAAAAGATAAAATCCGTTTTGCTTACCCACCACCACTTTGACCATACTCGCGACCTGGTTACTCTGACTGCCAATGCTGGCTATCACTGGCAAGGTCAGTTAGTGGTTCATGCACTGCGCTATACACTCGATGTTATTACTCACTACCTTCTTGACGGCACGATGTATATGAATTTTCTGGAATATCCCAGTAAACAGAATCCTACGCTCATACTTGAGACCATCGAGCCTTACAATAGAAAAACCATTGCCGGTTATGATGTTCTGGCAGTGCCGGCAAAACATTCCGTGCCTGCCGTCGGCTATCAAATCACCTCCCCGGACGGCAAAAGCCTTTTCTACACCGGCGATACCACAGTGGGAATATCTGATGGCTGGGAGCATATTTCTCCTCAGTTGCTTATTACTGAAGTTGCCGGACCTAATCAGTATGAAGACTGGCTCAAGAAAGCGGGACATCTTTGTGCACGGCTTCTGAAGGGGGAGCTCATGCGATTCCGCCAGCTCAAAGGCTATTTGCCTCGCATCATCGTTATCCATATCGGAAATCCTTTTGAGGAGCGGATCAAAGAAGAGGTGGCTCAACTGGCCCAGGAACTGGAAGCAGATATAAGCCTGGGTTACGAAGACATGAAGCTCGCCTTGTGATCGCCACCAGCAGTATCACTGCTGTTTTCCTACTGTCAAGTTTTTGCGGTTCGTGCCTCAATGACTGGCGCCATGGCAACTTCTCTTGCCATGGCGCCAGTCATTCTGTTCAATCAATCTTGGGCAAGTCGGCCAATGCCTTCTCCACCAGTTCCTTCGGATACTCGTAATCCTGGAGCCTGCCTGACAAATACTCATCATAGGCCGCCAGATCAAAATGTCCGTGTCCGCTGTGAGCTATCAAGATGGTCTTTGCCTGGCCTGCTTCCTTACAGCGAAGCGCCTCATCAATGGCCACCTTGATGTTATGGCAAGCCTCCGGAGCGCTTATAATGCCCTCGGCGCGGGCAAACTTTACCCCGGCCTCGAAGGTAGCGACCTGGTGCACGGCTGTGGCCTCGACCAGGCCAAGCCTGTGCAGGTGGCAGATGATCGGCGCCATTCCATGGTAACGCAAGCCTCCAGCATGAACTGGTGGCGGAACAAAGGTATGCCCCAGTGTATACATGAGGGCAATTGGGGCCATCCCGGCTACATCGCCGTAATCCCAGGCGTAAGGACCTTTGGTCATAGTGGGACAGGCCTCAGGCTCGACACAGATGATGCGCATGTTTGGACTCTTTCCGCTGATTTTGTCTCTTATCCAGGGCAGGAACTGCCCGGCGAAGTTCGAGCCGCCGCCGATGTTGCCAACTATAATATCAGGGTAGGCATCCGCCATTTCCATCTGTTTTCTTGTTTCTTCCCCGATGATGGTCTGATGCAGCAAGACGTGGTTGAGGACGCTACCCAAGGAATACTTGGTATCATCGCGGCCAAAAGCATCTTCTACTGCTTCGCTGATGGCAATACCCAGACTTCCCGGACAGTCAGGGTCATCTTTGAGCATCTTTCTCCCTATCTCAGTGTCCTCGCTGGGGCTGGGCACGCACTTCGCTCCCCAGGTCTCCATCAGCATACGCCGATAGGGTTTCTGATAGTAGCTGACCTTCACCATGTAGACCTTAAGTTCCAGACCAAAGAACATACAGCCCATCGATAGCGCACTACCCCACTGACCGGCTCCAGTCTCGGTAGTCAGGCACTTGACGCCCTCTTTTTTGTTGTAGTAGGCCTGTGCGACAGCGGTGTTGGGCTTGTGGCTGCCAGCCTGGCTTGTCCCTTCATATTTGAAGAAAATCTTGGCCGGGGTATCCAGGGCTTTCTCCAACCGAAATGCCCGATGTAACACGGTGGGTCTCCATGTCCGGTAGACGTCCTGTACCTCCTCGGGGATTTCAATCCACCTCTCTTTACTGAACTCTTGTTCATTCAGGGCTTCAGGGAATAAAGGGGGGGGAAGACGCGTGGGTTCTTTTGTCACCGGATGTCTGAGCGGCGGCAATGGTTCAGGCAAATCAGCCTGAATGTTATACCATTGGGTGGGCATTTCCTTTTCAGATAGCATAAATTTAGTCTGTTCCACTTTTTCCTCCTTTTGATTTTTTGGTTTGGCTGGGATTTCAAACTGAGTATCCTACATATTGACCTCCGTTACAGCAAGGCATCTCCCGAACTCACGAGAGACAGCGAAGTGTGGTGATTCCGTGCTCATCCACGATATTGTTCCAGACAACACCATCACCTTCATAATCGTTTCCGTGCCATCGCTTTCACAGATGGCTTTCACAACAAAAAACCTCTCGCCAAGGGGCGAGAGGCTAAACCTTCGCGGTGCCACCCTTCTTCGGCCTTTCGGCCATCTCTTTTCAGGTACGGCTCAACTTAGCGATACCCTGGGCTATGATAACGCTGCCCCTGCGACAAAGCCTACTGGGTATTACCCTTTCGGTTTGCAGCTCCCGGGTCCATTCCAGCTTCGCGCAAATATCGGCTCACACCTTACCCGACTCTCTGACCTCCGCCTTAAGCTGTACTAGTCCCGTTCTCAGCCTTTTCCGATATTCAATTATCTAAAATATAAACCCCGTCGGCTAATTTGTCAATGCCATTTCAGCGTTACGACATTTGGAGCTACCAAACAACACCGCTGGTTTGTCAAAGATACACGAGGCATGGTCACCTGGCTTCTCTAACAATTGAACAGCACGATGAATTGTTACCGTGGGAAGTAGTCAATGCTGGTTTTGTGAGGTTCACTGAGAGGGAGATACCATGATATTATTGACAGAGAATTTCAATAACTGACAGCAACGCTGCTACACAGGGAGAGTGAACGTACAGTGTTACTCATGCCTGATTACAGAACTATTGCGCTGAAGCCCATCAAATGGTATAAGAGTCTTGCTACGAGAAAGGGACGGCTTGAAGCTGGAGCATTTCTCATTGAAGGGGACATAGCTATCAAACAGATGATCAGTAATAATCCAGATGAAATAATTGAAATTGTATCCACAGAGGCAGTATCCCCCCTTCACCACAAATACTCTAAGCGCCTTGTCACTGACAGACAGTTACGCTCAATCTGCTCATCAAAGACTCCTCAGGGGATCATTGCTGTCGTCCGTCTACCTCTGGATACGTACTCTGC
>JAWOCP010000085.1:0-14390 GCA_046483735.1 Dehalococcoidia bacterium | reverse complement strand
ATTGAAGCGCAGGAAGAACTCAAACAACATCAGGATTTTCTGAAGATTCAGGAGAAAATCGTCCGGCTTCCTGCCAAGTACCAGGAGGTCATTGCGCTAAGGTTTTTTGAGCAAAAACAAATCAAAGAAATGGCTGAAATCCTGGGGAAGAAAGAAGGAACGATAAAATCATTGCTCCACCGGGCGGTGGAAAAGTTAAGAGAAGCAGAATAAATGCAACCTTTTTCGGCCACGCGCATTACAGTAATAGACGGAGATAAATGGTATGAAACACGATGACTTAATCCGGAAACTGGAAAACCTGGAAACTCCTGAAATCGAGCTTCCCGGCCACAGGCAAGCATTAAGAATGGCTCTGCTTAATTCGGGGGGCTTCCAGAAGAGGACTGTTATGGATTGGGCAAGAATGCTGGCTCCCATCGGTGCGGCTGTGGTTCTAATAGTGGTGGTGGGCTTTTTCAACATAATCCAACCCCAACTGCAAATAGCTCGGGCGAAGGATATCGCCACAAATGACCTTCATGTTCAATCATTGGTGTTGGAACACGGGCTGGAGATTGCAGAAGTCAAACTACAAAATGGCGAGG
The DNA here is from genome assembly GCA_046483735.1 of Dehalococcoidia bacterium. Lineage (GTDB taxonomy): Bacteria > Chloroflexota > Dehalococcoidia > GIF9 > AB-539-J10 > RBG-13-51-36. The sequence continues at coordinate 13,803 of JAWOCP010000085.1, read as the reverse complement.
CGTTTGTTTTGCTTGCTCCGCAGTCTACCTCTGTCCTTCTTGGTAGCTCAACTCGAGAGGGATGGCGCATTTTCAAATGGTCATTGCCTTTTTTCCCTGAACCTCCTGAATCTACCCCTGGAGAGGACTCACCTACCCCTCCAGGGGAATTGTCACCCGTATACATCATAAAGGTTGACCTCCGGGAGAAAAAGGTAAGTGAGTTAGGGGAAGTAGACGAGGTCACAGCTCTTGAGGACATAAATCTTGCTGACGTAGACTTCGTGAACTTGGAGCCACCGGAGGTTACGGCTCCTGAGGATAGCGACCCGAGGTGAAGGAAATGGCTGATAGGCTACAACGCACTGGACCGTTGAAATGCTGCACGGATATTGGCAGGCTGCGATGCGTCTCCGGCAAGAAGGTCGGAGGACAAGTCGGAAACCATAGATATATTTGTTGGAGGTGAACTAGATGAACAAAGGATTGATAGCTGTATTAGCCTTGTTGCTGCTGCTGCCGCTGATAGGCTCTATTCAGCAGGCGGTAGATAGGCCCGGGTCTCTGGAAATCGGCAGATTCTCTTCTTATGAGGAACTGAAGGGATTCGTGAAGGCGAACGCAAAAGACGCGGCTTTGCTTGATGTGCCATTTGTCTCGTGGCGCGCATCGGAAAGCGGCGTCCCGGCTCCCGGTGGCTCTGACACGTTCTCTGTGCCGGATTACTCGGCCACAAATGTTCAGGTTGCCGGGGTGGACGAGGCAGATATCGTCAAGACCGACGGGAAGTACATTTACCTCGTTTCGGAGAACAGGGTTATCATCGTGATGGCATATCCACCTGAGCAAGCTCAAGTCCTGTCTGAAATCGAGCTAGAGGGAATGGCGGCGGGAATCTTCATCAATGGAGATAGGCTCGTCGTGTTCGAGGGAGGAATGCCCTATTATTCTGTGCCCGGCGTAAGGGAGGATTACATGATGCCTTACATGTCATCGAGGACATCTGTCAGAGTATATGATGTCTCAGACAGGGAAAACCCCTCGTTGCAGAGGGAATTCTCCGCCGATGGTGACTATGTGAGCTCACGGATGATAGGCGACTATGCTTATGTGGTGATAAATGAGCCCGTGTATGAGCAAGAAGGTGAACTGAACCTTCCGAGGATTTATTCTGGCGGCAACGAGACGGAGATACCCGCCGAAGACATCTACTACTATGATGTCTACGACTACTTCTACATGTACACGAGTATTATCGCCATAAACACCCAGAACGATGACCAGGAGCCAACAATTGAGACGATTCTGCTCGGCGCCAGCAGCAATCTCTATGTCTCTCTCGACAACATCTACCTGACCTTCCCGGTGTGGGGGAGCGCGATGTGGGACTTCCAGAAAAGCACTATCCACCGCATTCACATAGATGGTGACAGCATAGAGTATGTCGCCAGCGGCGAGGTTCCCGGCATGGTGCTCAATCAGTTCTCCATGGACGAGTATGATGAACACTTCAGGGTGGCGACCACAACCCAGGGGCAAACGTCCATGAATCACGTGTACGTCCTGGATATGGAACTCAACATCGTGGGAAGGCTGGAAGACCTCGCCAAAGGGGAGACGATCTACTCAGCCCGGTTCATGGGCGAAAGGGGCTACGTGGTAACCTTCAGGACCATCGACCCCTTATTTGTCATAGATTTGAAGGATCCCCGTAACCCCACGGTCCTCGGCGAACTGAAGATAACGGGCTACTCAGGCTACCTCCATCCCTACGACGAGAACCACCTGATAGGGATAGGCAAGGAAACAACGGAGGAGGGGGAATTCGCCTGGTATCAAGGAGTCAAGATATCGCTCTTTGATGTCAGCGATGTCAACAAGCCAGAGGAGATAGACAAGGAAATAATAGGGCACCGGGGCACTGATTCACCTGTCTTGTGGGACCACAAGGCATTCCTGTTTGATAAGTCGAGGAACCTGATGGTGATACCTGTTTCACTTGCCCAGATAGACGAGGCGGAATATCCTGAGGGAGTTCCCTCCTGGGCCTGGGGCAGAATGGTCTGGCAGGGCGCCTACGTATTCAACGTCACCGCGGAGGCAGGTCTCAGGCTGGAAGACAGAATCAGTCATATCGATGAGCTGCCCGACCCAGAAGAAAACTACTACGACTGGTATTCCTTCTCGGTGAAGCGGTCGCTCTACATAGGCGATGTTCTCTACACGATCTCGGACGCGATGATAAAGATGAACAGGCTTGAGAATCTGGACTACATCAATGAGGTGGAGCTTCCATACACAACCTGGGAACCTATTGACTACCTCCCCGATGAGCCATGGGACGACGAACCCAGGGACGGGGAACCGTCTGTGGATGACAAATCTGAAGGCGAACAGCTTTCAAAGAGCTAGATTCTAATGGAAGAGCAAAACTTGACAGTGCAAATAGGAGGGTGTTCGGAGATGTAGTGCGAGGCTTTAGCCTCGGGCCAGCTGGATTCTTCGTCCCGACGAATCGGGACTCAGAATGACAAAGAGGCACGACCCTGATGGGTCGCACTACAAAACTCGGACGTGAACTAGATGAAGAAGAGATTGATATCGATACCAGTCATGTTGGCGGCGGTGGTGCTGGTAACAGTATTGTTGTTGACGCTGCTACCGAGGGGTCTCCAGCCGGCAGCGGCTGAGACTCTTAAGTCAGATAAGCCGCGTATAACTTCACCGGGTACTAGCGCAGCTGATGAGGCACTGCTGGTTGAAGGAAACAGCGTCTTCGCCTTCGAGATTTACCAGGCGCTCAAAGTGAAGGAAGGTAATCTCTTCTACTCTCCGCACAGCATCTCAGTGGCGCTGGCCATGACATACGCCGGGGCCCGCGGCAAGACGGCAGAGCAGATGGCGGATACGCTTCATTTCCTTCTTGAACCTGAGTTGCTGCACCGGGCATTTAACTGGCTTGATGCAGAGCTGGCTCAAATGGGCGAAGGTGGCAATGGCAAGGACAACGAAGGTTTCGCGCTGAACATCGTCAACGCCATCTGGGGGCAAAAGGACTACAGCTTCCTTTCGACTTTCCTCGATGTCCTGGCCGAGAACTACGGTGCCGGGCTGAGAATCCTGGACTTCATAACTGAAACGGAAGCATCCCGCCTTGCCATCAACCAGTGGGTCAGCGACGAGACGGAAGGTCGCATTAAGGAGCTTGTCCCTCGGGGCGCAATTGATGAGCTAACCCGCCTCGTGTTAACCAATGCCATCTACTTCAATGCCGACTGGGAGCACCCCTTTGATGCCGGGTCGACAGTAAACGGTCGCTTCTACCTGCTTGACGGCAGACAGGTCACCGTCCGCATGATGAAGCAGACAGAAGTCTTTGGTTATGCCCATGGGCAAGGATATCAGGCCATTGAGCTGCCCTACGATGGTGGAGAACTGTCCATGGTCATCCTGCTGCCCGAAGCTGGCCAGTTCGAAGCTTTTGAAGAAGACCTTCAAGGTGAGGGAGTGAGTGACATCGTAAGTGGTCTGCAACCCGCTCGGCTGGCCCTGACGATGCCCAAATTCGAATTCGACTCAGAATTCAACCTCAAGGATACACTTGCCTTCATGGGTATGCCTGACGCCTTCAAGCCACCCTGGCCTGTGTCTGGGGAGGGTGCTGATTTCTCGGGCATGACGGGCCGTCGTGAGCTTTTCATATCAGACGTGGTGCACAAGGCATTCGTCGCCGTGGACGAGAAGGGCACCGAGGCGGCAGCCGCCACCGGGGTGATCATCGGAGTAACATCTGCGCCTGTCGACCCCCCCGTGCAGGTCACCATAGACCGCCCCTTCATCTTTCTCATTCGCGATATTGAGACGGGTGCCATTCTCTTCGCTGGGCGTGTGCTCAATCCTGGTGCGTAAGTAATCGTTGCTCAGATTGCACAGGGTGTCGACAGCAAACAAGAAGCTGGCTCCTTTGCAGCTCGGCTCTAATTGTACTTCTACTTCATTGTTCTCTATGTCCGAGCTAGTTCCTTGAAAGATTTGAATGGTTCTTATGGTATAATTTAGCATGGCTTGACTGGTGGATAGCAGGTAGCCAGGAGGTGACCAAAATGGTAAAAGTTATTATTGAGAGGCAATTCCGTAAGGATGAGGGGCTCAAGGCTGAAAGCGGGCTGATTGAAATAAGGTCGAAAGCTCTGCGGGCACATGGTTATGTTGGCGGCGAGACGCTTACTTCCGTAGAGGACCCATCAATTCTGGTAACCATAAGCACGTGGGTTGACGAGGCATCTTGGAAAGCCTGGGCGTCCAGTTCGAAGCGACAAGAAATTGTGAAAAAGATTGGACCCCTTATGGTTTCTCAGGAGAAAGTATCTGTCTTTCGTGTTGTTAGTGGAGGTGGTACATAGTGAGCTCACGTAATTGACAAGCAGCCCCAACGGGCCGGTTTACGTAGCCCAAGTTGCGCGTTTGCCTGTCGATTAACCGCAATAGATGCTTCGAGTCCGAGCCGGTCTCGATAATATGTGTTTCGTGGGGCGTATCAATATCAGCTTGCTCGGTTTTATCATTTTTCTGTTTTGACCCATAATCTGTCCCCATCGGTAATGAGTTCGATGGTGCCATGCTTGTCTGTGCGATAAACATTCTCCCCACCAACTCTATTGATGAGTTTTTCTATGACCTCGGGGCTGGGGTGGCCGAACGGGTTGTCTGTCCCTACCGAAATGACCGCCACTTCAGGGTCAACTGCGGCCAGAAACTGCCAGGTGGTAGATGTCATGCTGCCATGGTGGGGCACTTTCAGCACCGTGCTTCTGAGATTAGCTCGCTGCATGATGAGCTCGAATTCAGCCTCCTCCCTTATATCGGCAGCAAAAACGAAACTGACTCTGTTCCAGATCAGCTTTAGCACTGTTCCATTATTGTCTATGTCGCAGCTAGTGCCCAGGAGAAACTCTGAGGGAGGATGGAGTATTTCCATCTTAATGCCGTTGCCTAAGTCAATCTCTTGGCCTGCTCGGGCCACATCATACTCGATTTCTTTGTCTTCAATAATCCTGTGCCACTCTCGGTAAACGGAAGAATGATAGGGTACTCCAGGGTCAAGCACCTGCTTCACTTTGTATCTCTGGAGCACTTCTACGAGGCCTGTGATATGGTCGGCTTGCGGTTGTGTGCAAACCACGATGTCTATCGTCCTGTCCCAGAAGGGGAGCTTCTTGCTCAGTTCCAGATTAATTGTCCGGGTATCAGGACCGCCATCAATTAGTATGTTCTGGCCATTGGGTGTCCGAATCAGGATGGCGTCTCCTTGGCCGACATTAAGAAAGCTTACGTGGAGCTTGTCACCAGGCAAGGTCAGAACGACGGACCACACCACGATAGCTACTACCAGAAGCGGAGGGACAAGCCATTTCGCAGAGAAACTGGAGCGAGGTCCGGGGATGCCTTCAGCGGTGTACTTAATCCGCGAGGTGAACCTGGAAGAAAAACCAGCCAACTGTCTTCGGTGGTTAATGATTGCCACAACTCCAGCCAATACGACATAGTATACCCAGACATGCCAGGCGGCAACGGCAGTCACTTCGAGTGACGAGTAGGGCAAGGCATCAAAGCTTTGGACTATAAGAATGAGATAGCTGAGAAAAAGCCAGGCCAGCCAACCGAGTATTTGAGCGGCAAGCAGGGACAAGAGTCCTGCGAAGGCGACTAACGCTGCGGTGACTATGATGAATGGCAAAGCAGGCAAAGAGAAGAAGGTTGCTGGCAAGGCAATCAGGGAGACTACGCCGAAGTTGTAGGCTATCAGCGGCCAGACTGCCACGATAGCGGCCAGACTGACAGCAAAGACGTCGGTTACCATGGTTCCCGTGGTCACCAGTGCCTTCCTATCGCCAAATACAGCAGTAACTCCCTTTCTTCCCCAGGCCTGGAGGTGAGGGAAGAGGAGCACAAGGCCGGCCATGGCCGAGAAGCTGAGCTGAAAAGAGACGCTCCACAGGATATTGGGCTGGATTCCCACCATCACCGCAGCGGCAAAAGCCAGGGCAATGATGGCACTTCGCTGCCTCCCCAGATATTCAGCTACTAGAAACAAACTCCCCATGATTGCCGCCCTCATTATTGGCGGACGCATCCCGGCGAGGAGGGCGTAAGTCCAGATCCCTGCCAGAGCTATCCAGATATATATGCCGCGCTGACGCCCAAAGACCAGGATGCCAAAAGTGAGGAACATGGCCAGAATAATGCTCATATGCAAGCCGGAGATAGCTAACAGGTGTGCCGTCCCCGTCCGGGAAAAGGCTTGATAAAGGGAATCAGGTATGTTGCCTCTCAAGCCCAGCAAGATACCCTCAGCTAGTGAGCCCTGCGGCTCGGGCAAAGCTCTGGCTATGGAAACGGAGAGTTGCTCCCTCAGAGAGTAAATCCACTGCAAGGGCTTGAGACCCTGGCCAGTGGCGAGAACCTCAACCGCCGGATAATAAATGACCGAGTAGATTCCCTGGCGAGCGAGATAGTCTTCATAATCGAAATCCTGCAATTGGGGGGGTGTCTCCAGTTTCCCAGTTATTTTGAGCATGTCCCCATAACGATAGACGGGGTATCGAGGTACCCGGATTAAGGCAGTTCCCGACACCCCTTTGTCTTGGCCAGCCGCAGTGATTTCGCTGGCGGAGAATGTCAGCAGGCAGTATCTATCGCGGATATCAGGCTCCTCTGCCACCATGCCTTGAATCTGCACAATTCCTCTGTCGTTGTAATAGCAAAGGCAATGCTCGTCTACTTGGGGCAAGCTTGATGGGAAATTAAGGCCGCCGCCGAGAATGGCAAAGAGGCATAACCCGATTAGCAGTAACGTTTTTCTGCTCTTGGGGAAGAGAGGCATGAGCAGGAAAGGGATAAGCCCTAATGAGAGGGCAAGCAAAGGTGGGCCTATCTTCGAACCCAGGAATATCCCGACAACCCAAGCACAGCTAACATAGAGCAGCCACATGGAAGAGCCTTCAATCCTGTACGACTATGTTGTGGCCTAGTTTACCAGTTTGTCTTGCATCAAGGATAGATACAATGTGCTCATCTATGTGGTAAAATTGAATTGCATTAAAGGTTTTGTGAGTTTCATAAAGGAGGTCACGGAAATGTGCAGGTCAGAAAAGCCAGAGGGATGCGAGCATCAGGAGAGGCTGAAAACGAAGCCGGGGGAATGCAGTGGTGAGCAAATCGAAGAATGCCAGGGCCAGGCTGTAGAGCATCCCTGCCTCGAAGAGAAGTAGCCCGGCCGGCGGATTGTAAATATCGGAGAGATTGTTCTGGACAACGATAACATTGGAGGTATTTAAGATGAGCGACATAGCAGAAGCTCGAGCAAATATTCGGCGCATGACACGTGACGACATTCACGATGTTCTAGCTCTTGACAGGGTAGCTGGAGGTCCGACGGGTAGTGCTATCAGTTATGGAGACATGGCTGCCGCTAACCCGGGGACACCGCCTGACCTGAGTTTTGTAGCCGAGGTTGATGGCCAAATAGTTGGCTTTATGATCAACCGGTTGGCATATCTGATGGTACCGCTTATGGAAGTGTGCATTATTCACGCCATACTTGTTCACCCTGACTATCAGAGACGCGGCATTGGCAGTAAATTAATTCAGACGCTTCTGAATGAGTGTCAAAACCAAGGTGTTGACACGATTCGCATCCTTATTCCAGAAGCTAACAAAGAGCTACAGGCCTTATTCGAGGAAGAGGGTTTTCAGCGTAGCCATGTCGTTGCTCTTGATAAGACCTTCCAGAGCTAGGCATAAGGTCCGTCGAGACCCGAGCCTCCAGTAACCATGAAGGTGAAAAGAATGGAACAAAAGGGGCCAGATAAGCTTGCAGGGCAGGCTATAAGGTTAATTGATTTGGGGGATTATCAAGAAGGTTCTGTGGTGAGTCGAACAATAATTGATGAGAAGGCGGGCACAGTTACTTTTTTCGCCTTTGATGAGGGACAGGGCTTAAGTGAACACACGGTGCCATTTGATGCCCTGGTTTATCTCCTCGAGGGTGAAGCAGAGATCTTTATCTCTGGCAAACCTACTCACCTGGAAGGCGGAGCGATGGTCATAATGCCGGCCAATCAGCCACATGCTGTGAGAGCGATAAAGAGCTTCAAGATGATTCTGACGATGATAAGGTCTTGATGCAGAAATAAGATAGAACTGAGGACGTTGCTTAAGAGAGTAAGAAGTCCAGAACCAGGCATTCTCTAGTCCGACACGGTTATGTAGTCCTTTATCCTGTCAAATGTCGCTGGGCCGATGCCGCTGACCTTAAGCAAGTCTTCGGTTCTCCGGAAAGGGCCGTGTTCACTGCGGTAACCCACAATAGCCTGAGCTCTCACTTCACCTATGCCGGGCAAAGCCTCGAGCAGCCAGGGCTGGGCCCGGTTGATGTCTATTCTCTGCGGCATTTCAGCTTCGCCTTCCCGCGGAATATGGAGCTCGATGTGGCTGATGTCGGCGTCTGGTTCAACCCCGGCATCGAGAAGAAGCGCCTGTATGGTGTCGTCTTCTCTCAGAGGATAAATGCCAGGGTTGGCCACTGCGCCGCCTATGTAAAGCTGTCCACTCAGCTGTGGCGGCTCTACCTGACATAAAGACATTTCCAGTGGCTGGCTTCTCCTATGCTCCGTCGCCAGCACGACGCCGCCGGCAATTGCAGCGATAACTAAAAAACCGGTTATGAATAGATAGAATCTGTCAGCGCGGCTCATGACATAGCTCCTTTCTCAGCATGGTATGCGGCACAGGTTGCTTCAAAACCAGTGTAACATAAATTGCCCGCTTGAGGTTACGGTGGTAAAATTCCGTTATGGGCAAAGGTTCGAGCGTGATAGCCGTTAATCGTAAGGCTTACCATGATTATCATATTCAGGAAAGCCTTGAGGCAGGCATCGTGCTCAAGGGTTCGGAGATCAAGTCCATCAGGGCAGGCAAGGTGAATCTGGGTGATGCGTATGCCAGACCAGAGAATGATGAGCTGTGGCTATACAATACTCACATCGCTTCTTATGATGCTGCCAGCTACAACAGTCATGAGCCGAACAGGCCTCGCAAGCTTCTCCTGCATAGAAAAGAGATTGACGGCCTTGCCGGCAAGGTAGTGCAGAAAGGTTTGACTTTGGTGCCCTTGAAGCTGTATATTAAACATGGGGTGGCCAAGGTGGAATTGGGGGTGGCTAAAGGGAAGAAGGTTTACGACAAAAGGGAGACTATCGCCCGGCGGGATGCGGAGAGGGAAATAGACCGGGCGATTAAACATAGAAGGAGGTAATGGGAACCCAGGCTAGAGCATGGGGGCGCGTGGGTTCGACGGGGGAAGGCCTACAGAATTGCAGGCTGAGGTGCCACTAACCTCATAAAACAAGTGGCAAAAAAATAACTGGCGAACCTGTTTTTGCTTAACGGGTCACATCTAACCTGACTTCTCCTCGAAGGTCGGGATTAGGTGACAGAAAAATCGAGGTGCTCCAATCCTGACGCCGATAGGGGTTGGCTAAGCAAGATTGGCTGGTCTGGCTGTATTCGGTCAGCAGATTAAAGCCAGGCGAGATAAAAAGAGCTGACTAAGCTTGTAGGATATTCTGGCAACCTTCTTCTGGACGGGGAGTTCGACTCTCCCCCGCCTCCACCAGGAAAACTTTCGGCCTCCTGAACAACTTGACCCACCTTTGTGCATAATCTAAGGATAATGCCAGCTTTCCTCATCCATTTTCCGGCCTGCTTCGGGGCAAACCTGACTTTTCCTCGCCAGGACTTGAGAATTATAATGATTTGTGGGGAGGAAATGATATGAATAACAACGTTGCCATCAAGGCGGTCAAATTAAGCAAATATTATGGTGAACTCGTAGCGGTTGACCGCGTGAACTTTTCCGTTATGAGAGGAGAGTTCTTTGGCTTTCTGGGGCCGAATGGGGCCGGCAAGACGACGACCGTCAGGATGTTGACGGGTGTAATCACGGGAGACGAAGGAAGTGCTTTGATCCTGGGACATAAGGTGGGCAGTCTGAAGGCCAAGCAGGTGACGGGGGTGGTGCCCGAGATGGCAAACGCTTACGCTGACCTTTCAGGCTGGAATAACCTTATGCTGATGTCCGAGTTATATGGAATTCCGACCGGCGTGGCACGGGAAAGAGGCGCCAGCCTGATGCAGGAAATGGGGCTTTACCCTCGGAGGGACAGTCTGGTGAAGACATATTCTAAGGGGATGAAGCAGCGCCTGATTTTGTGCATGGCTCTGGTAAGCGACCCTGAAGTGCTATTCCTGGATGAGCCGACCTCCGGCCTGGACGTACAAAGTGCGCGCTCGATAAAGGACATGCTGCAAGGGCTCAATGCCGGGGGTAAGACCATATTCCTCACCACTCACGATATGGATGAGGCGAATCAGCTCTGCGACCGTGTTGCCATTATCAATGAAGGAAAGATAATCGCCATAGACGCTCCGCAGAAACTGAGGATGGCCATGCGCGGCATGCATTCGGTTCATGTCAGCTTTGATAATGTGGTGAACTCTGAAGTCCTGACCAGTATTCCTGGGGTCAATGCAGTAGAGAAAATGGGCGACAAGTGGCGGCTGTACACCCCCAACCCCGGAGAACTGGTCGTCTCGCTCGTCAACTATTCAAGGTCGCATGGTCTGAAAGTGATATCCCTCACCACACTTGAGCCTTCGCTTGAAGACGCCTTTGTGGCTCTCACGGAGAAGGAGGCTAAAGATGCTTGACATGGACGCCATATTGCAGCAGGCGCGGCGTTCTTTAGCCATAGCCCGCAAGGATAGCCAAATCTACTATTCCAAGGGACCCGTGATAATATTCGGGGTGCTCTTCCCCGTTTTCTTGTTTCTCGCCTTCACCATCGGCAGACATCTGTCCGTTGATTTCATGATACCCGGGCTCCTGGGCATGGTCATCTTCTTCACCGCGACCTCAATTTCGCCGATAGTAGTGCCCTGGGAAGCGCAAGCACGAACACTCGAACGTCTGATGTCCTGCCCGGTGCGGATTGAGACCATCATCATAGGAGATATCCTGGCTTCTTTTGCCTTCGGAGTTGCTATCTCTCTGGTACCCATCGTCCTCGGCCTTCTTCTGGGAGTCACGATATCGAGTCCCGTCAGTTTCGCCATAGCCGTTATTCTGGCGGCCTTCTGCTTTGCATCTCTGGGCACTGTTTTCTCCATCCCACCCACCAATTTACCAGCCACAGTGAACATGATTGCCGCGACGGTCAAATTTCCTGTGGTATTCATCAGCGGCATCTTCATACCGCTGGGCGAATTACCAACCTGGGCACAGGCAATTGCCTATATTTCTCCCCTGACTTACTTCACCGACATTGCCCGCAATAGCATCCAGGGGCAAGGCCACCTGCCCACAGCAGTGAACCTTCTGGCTCTGCTGGCTTTCACCGCTCTTTTTCTGGTGACGGCCGTGAAACTGCACCGGCGGACAATGCCAAGGAGAATATAGCATGATACAACCTAATAGAAGCCAAAGCGATGCTAGAGAACAGAAGCATGACATAGGCCAGTTCGTGAAGTTTACCACGGGTGACAGGACCAAGAGCGATGTGTTCAAAGGCAAGCACTTCAATGTAGTTGTCATATGTTTAGACGACGGATATGAAATGCCTCCTCACCATGAACCGTACGATGTCTTTTTCTATGTGGTGTCAGGCAGAGGCGTCTTCACTGCAGGCGAAGAACAGTGGGATGCTGAACCCGGTTCAATGATTTTTGCTCCCGCTGGCGTTAGAGGCATAAAATGCCTCAGCCGACTGACTGTTCTGGGCATCCAGGAAGCTCATTAGGCAGGGTGAGCAAGTTTTGACAAGAACAACCGTATTTTGTAGAGTGTTTTGGCGACGATGCATATATTCAGATATCGGGATGAGGACGAAACATAACCATGAAACGCCGTCGATCCTGTAGAGTTGTCCAAGCGAGTTTGCGGAGTTCGAATAGAGATTCCCCTCCTAACAAAAAAAGAGAAGATGGCTGAGAAGGAACGAAAACTCGGTATCTGGGGGAAGTTTCTAACCCTGTGGGTAGGACTTTGTATCGGTGCGGGGGTTGGACTAGGGCACCTGTTCCCGCAGCTTTCCGATATGCTGGCCAGGCTCGAGGTGGCAGGCATTTCCATACCGATTGCCATACTGCTTTTTGCCATGATTTATCCCATCATGGTCCAGATAAGCTGGGAGGAGATTAGAAAAGCAATCCGCTCGCCGAAGCCCATCGGTCTTACCCTGTTTGCCAACTGGGCGGTGAAACCTTTCACGATGGCTTTGTTCGCCTGGCTGTTCCTGAGCCTCGTTTTTGGCCGGTTCCTGACCGCCGAGCAGATTGAACAATACCGCGCGGGAACAATATTGCTTGGTGTTGCCCCCTGCACGGCCATGGTGCTGGTCTGGAGCTATCTGGCCAGAGGCAATATGGGGCATACCCTGGTAATGACCGCCATCAATTCACTCAGCATGGTCGTGCTCTACGCTCCACTGGCCGTCTTGCTGCTGGGCATTTCGGGCATCCGCGTTCCCTGGGACACTATTGCCCTTTCTGTGACCATCTACATCGTAACGCCCCTGATAGCGGGTTATTTGACCCGCAGGTGGACGATACAGAGGAAGGGGCTGCAGTGGTTTGAAAGCAAGCTTGAGCCAAGACTGGGGAAGGTGTCCATAATCGCCCTGCTCATCACACTTATTGTCCTGTTCATCTACCAGGGTCAAATTATCGTTGAGTTGCCGGCCATAGTGGGTATGATAACCGTGGCTATCTTCGTCAATATCCTAGTGGTCTTTGGCATCACCTATCTGGTTGCCCGCATCATAAAACTCAGATATGCCGATGCCATACCGGCGGCCATCATCGCGGGCAGCAATCATTTCGAAGTTGCCATCGCCGTGGCCACAACCCTGTTTGGAGTAGCATCGGGCGCTGCGCTGGCTACAGTGGTGGGGGTGCTAACTGAAGTGCCCATAATGCTATTCCTGGTATGGATTTCACTTGCCACCAGAAAGACATTTCCCAAACATTTGCAGTAGTATGAGATATCTGACTAGAAAGGAGAGTGCCCGAAATGTGCACACAGCTTATGGCATTTGCACACAAGCGGTACTTTTGACCTCTTTACGGGAATGGTAGAATGGTTGATACTTTGCTTCGGATACAGGCTTCCATGAAAGAAGCTCCAGAGGAGAGAAACTAATGAACAGAAAAAGATGGGTGATAATCACGGTAGTTGTGGTGGCAGCAGCGGTACTGTCAATTTCGCTTCACATTGTGCTTGGCAACCGTCTGCCGGTTATCGCCAGCCTGGAGGCCGAGGCGAATAGGGTCTTTCCTTCGGGAAGCACTCAGATTGTTTGTATCGCTTCAGACCCCGACGGTGGGGAGCTTAGCTATGCATGGTCGGCTGGCGCAGGCGAAATAGACGGAGCAGGAGCTATGGTTACTTGGACGGCTCCTCATGAGGAAGGTGAGTATAGAATCGAAGTCACAGTGACCGATGGCCGTGGTGGGGAAGACATAAAGCATGTAACCATTACCGTGACGGCCAATCGGCCTCCGGAAATTGCGAGCCTGACGCCCGATGCAGCCTGGGTTACTCCTTCGGGTAGTCTCCAGGTGACGTGTAATGCTTCAGACCCCGACGGTCATGTGTTGAGCTATGAGTGGACAGCGACCGGAGGCAATATTACCGGCACAGATGCAACGGCAAACTGGACGGGTCCTGAAGAAGTTGACATGTACGACATCACAGTTGTTGTTACC
>JAWOCP010000047.1:0-6896 GCA_046483735.1 Dehalococcoidia bacterium | reverse complement strand
TTGAGCCAGTTCGATGGCCACGTCCCGGGCATGGTAGCGGGGCGACTTATCTTCTTGCTTGTACGTCCACTCATGTTCTTCATCGATGATGATGAGGCCCAGGTCGGGCAAGGGGGCAAACAGAGCGCTCCTCGGTCCAATGACGACGTCGCAGTTACCCTCCATTATCCACTGCCATTCGTCGAATTGTTCTCCCGGGGAAAGACCGCTGTGGAGTACCGCCACGCGTCCCGGGAAGCGATCGGCAAATCTCTCCACTGTTTGCTGGGTCAGGGCGATTTCGGGGATGAGGCAGATGCCTCGCTTGCCGGCGGTGATAACCTGAGCCAGCGCCCGCAGGTAAATCTCGGTCTTGCTGCTGCCGGTAACGCCGAAGAGGAGAAAAACCGGTGGCTTGCCTACCATAGCTGTGCGGCGGGCAGGCCTGGGCGCCTGCCGAAGCTGTGCGGCGGACAGGCCAGGTTGCCCCGATTGCATCGGGGCTTCGCTCACGAGGGCACTACAGATCGATTGCCAGGCCGCTTGTTGAGATGGAGTGAGACCCGGAACTGGAGAAGTTGTCACGTTGAGGCGAGATAAAGGGTCACGTCTCATCCTGACCCTTTCCACAGCTACTAGATGGCGGCTCTCCAGGGCTTTGATTGTGGCAAGCGAGCAATTGAGACGTTTTCTCAATTGGCCAACTGAAATGGGCTGAGTCTGCCCGGTTAGAAATTCCAGGACCTCCGCCTGTTTATGGGCTCTGGAGTTGTGCAGGCGGACCTTCTCTGCTTCAATCACTTTCTCGTCAGCTATTAACCTGATATAAGGGACAGTTTTGGGCTTTATCTTCGCCTTCTCCAATTCCACAGTCTTTGTGATCAGCTGACGGTCGGCTAACTGGTCGATGATTTGCCTAGCTTCTTTTTTGCCAATTGCTTTCTCCAGTTCAGGCAAGCTCATCTTCCCTTTGCCGCTGATAATGTGCAAGATTCGCCTTTGCTCTGGTGTCAGGGAGGACACATCCACCTGGTTGTTTACCGATTGAACGCAGATAACAGTTTGCCTCTCGAATCCCGGGGGGAGCATCAGGGCCAGGGCATCGAAGAGAGGGGAAAGATAGCGTTCACTTATCCACCGGGCAAGTTCGATTTGGAGCGGGGAAAGTACAGGATGGTCAGTAACGAGGTCGGCTATTTCCTTGGTTGCCTCGACCGCGGGCTGGTCGCATAATTCAACAACGATTCCCTGAATAATGCGGGAGCCAAAGGGTACCCATACCGCCTGTCCGACATCAATCCTTAGCCGCGCCGGGATGGCATAGCTGAAAGTCTGACCCCGATGCAATCGGGGCGAATTGACCGCCACCTCGGCGTAGTTCATTCAGAGGACGGTTCTTCTTCTTGAGGCACGCCTTGCTCGATTGCCTTCTCTCGTCTTTCCTTCAGTCGAGCCTGTTTAGCACTGAGCCTGCGCATATAATAGAGCTTGGCTCGGCGCACCTGGCCATGCCTGAGCACCTCTACATTCTGCACCGAAGAAGACTGGAATGGGAAAGCGCGTTCCACTCCAATGCCGTAAGATACCCGCCTTACCGTGAAGCTTCCACCGTCAACCCCCTTCCTCATTCCAATCACCACGCCCTGGAAGTGCTGCAGTCGCTCCTTGTCCCCTTCTACGGTCTTCAGACTAACCTTGACCGTGTCGCCGGGGGAAAGCTGGGGAATGTTGGGATTCATCTTGGGCTTAACAAATTCTCTGACATCCATTTCCTTTCCTCATCGCGGAGGCTTCCTTTCTTCAAAAGCTCAGGGCGCCGTTTCGCCGTTCGCAGGATGGCTTGACGGCGTCGCCATTGAGCAATTTCGCTGTGATTGCCTGAGAGCAGAACCGGGGGCACTGACCAGTCCCGGTACTCCTGCGGTCTGGTGTATTGGGGGTATTCCAGCAGCCCGTCGCTGTGAGAATCGCTGTCGGCGGAATACTCTGAGCCGAGCACTCCCGGTATAAGCCTGACGACAGCGTCCACCACGACCAGGGCGGCCAATTCTCCCCCGCTAAGCACATAATCCCCGATACTGATTTCATCAGTAGCCAGATGCTCACACACTCTCTCGTCTACACCTTCGTAATGGCCGCAGATTAACATAATATGAGGGTGGGCGGCCAGTTCTTGGGCAACAGACTGCGAAAAAAGCCTGCCCTGAGGGGTGAGTAATATGACAGGTATTTCGCTTGCGCCAAGCTGCTCCTTTATTGTCTCCACTGCCTCAAAGATAGGTTCAGGCTTGAGTACCATACCGGGGCCACCGCCGTAGGGATAGTCATCCACAGTATGATGTTTGTCATGCGTATAGTCGCGTATATTGTGAATCACGACGTTCACCAGTCCCCGCTCGCTAGCCCTCTTGATGATGCTCTGGTTGAGTGGGGAGGAAAACATTTCAGGGAAGAGACACAAAATATCGATGCGCATGGGCTCCCTCAACAAAAACCGTCGAAGTGCATATCATAGCATGCAGACGGCGGCAAAAGAAAGTCGCAGTCTGATCTAGTTCAGATACATGGGTGACACTCTGCATGTCTGTAATATGGAGTAGTAACCTTCCGTGTCATTGCGAGCCCCGACTCGTCGGGCACCCTTTAGTATCCCCATTAATGTAGGGGGGATTCAGGGGGTTATTTCCAATATCTTCATAACTCCCCTGGCCTGCCTACGCCGAAGCTTCGGCGGGCAAGCCCCTCTTATCTTAAGAGGGGGACTCCTCGCGATCACGAAGAAACAATGTCACCAAGGCGCTGACCGAGGAGGCTGTCTTTGCTGGCCTGGCGGATGCAGTGTATAATGGTGCGCAGGCGGCCATTATTGTGAGCGGTTGTCCTCGAAAGTCTTGCAAAAAGCCTGGTTCTTTTTGATAGGGCCAGGGAGGAGGTATCCTGTGTCAGTATCGGATAATGTTCGTGCCCGTATGGCGGAAAGCTCGTGGGTAAGGCAGATGTTTGAGCAGGGGATTAGCCTGAAAAAGCGCCTTGGGGAGGAAAACGTTTTTGACCTTTCTCTGGGCAACCCGATCATGGAACCGCCGCCGGAGTTCCATAAAGAATTGAGCCGCATAGTGAATAACCCGAGTTCGGGGATGCACAGGTATATGGAGAACGCCGGCTACGTGGCAACGAGAACCGCGGTGGCAACCCAGCTTTCGCGTGAGACCGGCATTGAGTTCGATGCCGGCCATATAGTGATGACATGCGGCGCTGCCGGCGGAATGAACGTGGTGCTGAAAACCATACTCAATCCCGGTGACGAGGTGATTGTATTTGCTCCTTATTTCATGGAGTTTCGCAACTATATAGATAACCATGGTGGGGTCGCCAGAGCCTTGCCGACAGATGAGCACTTTTTGCCCAAGCTCGATGCCCTTGATGCTGCTATTACCCCCAAAACAAAAGGTGTGATTATCAATTCCCCCAACAACCCAACCGGTGTTGTCTACAGTGAGCAGCTTGTGCGCGAGATTGGGAAACTGCTTCGCGAGAAAGAAGCGCAGCTCGGGACACAGATTTTCCTCATGAGCGACGAGGCGTATCGGAAGATTCTATACGACGGGCTAGAATACGTGCCTGTTTTCCATCATTATCGTGACAGCATTGCTGTGACGTCTCATTCCAAGGACCTCGCCCTTCCTGGAGAGCGTATTGGGTATGTTGCAATAAACCCCGAATGCAGTGATCGGCAGGAACTCATGAATGGCTTTGTTTTGTGCAACCGCATATTGGGGTTTGTCAATGCACCGGCTTTGATGCAGAACGTGCTGCGGAACCTCCAGGGTGTTACCGTTTCCATAGCTGAATATCAGAGAAAGAGGGATTATCTGTACAGGAATCTCACTGAGCTGGGCTATTCTGTGGTGAAGCCAGAGGGGGCCTTCTACTTGTTTCCCGAATCGCCGATGGAGGATGATGTAGCTTTTGTCAATGAGTTGGTCCAGTTAAATGTGCTGGTGGTGCCCGGTCGGGGATTTGGCACGCCGGGGTACTTCCGAGCCTCGTACTGTGTGGATGACCGCACTCTCGAGGGCTCGCTGGCCGGTTTTAAGAAAGCGGCCATGAAGTTCAACCTCTGCTAGAACATCTTGACCTGGAAGATCGGCCCGGAAGCGCATAAGACCAAATCCCCGATACTGGTTTCGTCTGGACTGCATGTCTTAGCGGATACTGTAAAGTCCTGGTCGGCTGAGGTCGAAAAGATAGGAGAGGCCTCGCAGAATCCCAGGATGGCAGAGTCTTAACATGCTGATTTGACAAGTGTCTGGGCGGGTGATATATTGTTAAGTGAGAGTAAGAAAAGTCAACTCTTGCCAAGTAATCAAGCTTTGTGGGGTGCGTGGTGTGCTGTCGAGTGCGGTCAAGAACGAGACTGTTTCAGGTTACCCACCTTCTGAACGTAGATTTCACCATTGCTTTGCGTTGTGGAGGTCGTATTGTATTAGGTCGTCCAAAAATGCGGGTGACCAGTTTATTCGGGGGCTGATGAATCAGGGAACTCTAAAGGCATGTTTGGCGACTAGCTCTGTCCGGATGCTCGTGAGTGAGGGTTGTGGGGCCGTGCCGGTCGAGTCAGGTGGCCGGGAGCCAGTAGTGGAACCCGGCTAGCGCAGGTCGGTCTTTTGCGTTCGATTGGAGAGATGGCAGTGCCATCTCGGGGGGAAAGTGCGCTACTACGCTGGACGAGTGTGCAGTTGGTGGCAAGGTTACGGGTAGACTGTGCCCCGGGCTTGTTGTGCGCTAGTACTTGCTATGGCCTTCGCTAGACATCCTGTTTCTCCTTCAGTCTGTCAGCTGGGAACATCCATGTCTATTTTGGTTGGGAGCATTGTATTCAGAGTCCTGGCGGCCATCCTTTCGCGTCAAGCCAGGCGATTTTGTTTGGTGGCATGACAGCTTTTTTGAGGGCCGGGCAATGAAGATCCTGCTGATTGAAGACGACGATGTGGTCGCCAAGAACGTTTGCTTCTGGCTGAAGGTGCGATACCCGGAGGCCGTCATGATTCCGGTTGCTGAGGGCAGCAGGGGTTTAGACCTGGTAGAAACGGAGATGCCCGACCTGGTTATGATTGCCTCTCCTTTGTCTGACATGGATACCCTGGACCTCATCAATGAAATTCGCGCCTTCTCCACGGTCCCGCTGATCATTCTCAGCAAGGCACAGGCTGACAGCGAAAAGGCGTCGGTCCTGGAGGCAGGTGCTGACGCGATTGTTGTGAAACCATTTGGACCTCTGGAGATTGCGGCCTGGGTGAAGGTAGTGCTTCGCAATGCTGGCAAGGACGAATTCTGTGAAGGGGATGTCATTGCAGTCGGTGATAGATTGAGCGTCAATTTTACCACACAGGAGGTCTTTGTTTCCGGAAGGCGCGTGCGAATGACACCAATTGAATATCGCCTTCTCACCTATCTCGTGAGAAACGCGGGCAAACTGGTCAGCCATCGGTCCCTGGTCGAGAAGGTGTGGGGGTTTGAGTATGTGGCTGACGAGGACCTGGTCAAACCGCACCTTTGTCGTCTCCGCCGAAAGCTTGGCGATGACCCGGCAAATGCGCAGCTAATCCGTAACGAGCGGGGCCGCGGATACAGATTTATTGCCACGAGCTAGCTATCCTCCACAGCAGCTTTGAGTTGCAGTTCTGCAATCCTTGTAACCTTGTGGCAACTTACCGCAACTCGAATACAACCAGTCCGCAACGGAAATATAACCTGCCGCAACCCGCCACGCAATTCTTGCAACCTGGATTGCAGCCTTCGTGTGCTAGCATTTATTTACGGTAACGAAACGAGGCTCTTTTCTGCTGATTGAAAACAATGTAGTTGCCCAATTTATTGGGCGATTATGCTTGATGAATCAAGCGACCGCCAGAATGACCGACACCGAACGGGCGATAAAAATTAAACAGCCCGGTGGCTGAAAGTGGGTGAGAAGCAAGGAATTGAAGGTGTCGTGAAAAACACCGGAGACGATTGTGGGCTGTGGTCGGTTCCCGGCTTTCACCGGGCAAGCTCCGGTGCAAAGGATTTCTAGACAGCCCGAATAGTTAAAAAGAAAGGAGGTTTTATTCATGAACGAAGTCATCACTTCTCTCAAAAGAAATTCATTGAGTCTTCTTATAGTTTTGGGAATGCTGGCTGCCTTTTCCGCATCTCCTGTGATAGCTGAAGAAGGGCCGGTGTCGGTTCCAGGAGGCCCGTACTTGCATCCAGATGCACAAGTTGGCAGGCAGAGCATTCTGAATTTTGAAGAAGTGGAACAAGAGCTGTTTAGGCTGCAGGGCATTAGCAGGGGAGCGATGGATTTACGCGTAGTCGGCTACTCCGGTGAAGGCAGGCCCCTTTATGCCGCAGTTATCGGAGACGGAGATACCCGTATGTGGATCCAAGGGCGCATTCACGGAAACGAGCCCTATGGTGCGGAAGCCTGCCTGGATGTCCTGACGACTCTTGTGGCTGGTGGAGAGCCAGCCGAGGAGGTACTCAGCGAGATAACATTTATGATTATTCCTATTTACAATCCAGACGGTTCAGAAATTTACTGGCGTGGCGACCACACCGGTATGGATCTAAACAGGGACTGGAACATCTCCTATGAGGACTGGTTGAGGACCCGCGAGCTGGTTCAAGACGGTGAAGGTTTTCTGGCCTTCGCCTGGGACTGGTTTACCCGCTTTAAAGCGGTAGAATCCGAAAGCTTTTTTGATGCATGGTATGACTTCAAGCCGCACTATGCCATTGATATCCACCATCAGGGAACGTATTATGTGGATGATACCGATGAGATGACCACCTTCTCCATCGGTATCCCGGTAAACCCGGCACACTTACGTGACGAAATCTGGGATGCCAGCCGTCAGATGGCTGTGGTAACC
>JAWOCP010000033.1:0-21775 GCA_046483735.1 Dehalococcoidia bacterium | reverse complement strand
CCATAACCTTGGCTATACCCTCCTTCACCTTGATCGCCCTGGCCGGGCAACTACGAACACAGGCGTAGCAGCCTCGGCATTCCTCTTCTATGGTAAAGATAAAACTCATGCTTCTCCTCCAGTCGTTTATTGCTTGGCTGTCTTTTTCCTTTTCCACGCCGCCGCTATTCTCAGCTCCTCCCTGAGACTTGCCACCGAGCGGCGGGAAATAGAAACACCAAATTCTTGTTCAAGTTTGGCTCTAATCGCTTCGTCGGAGGGGAAATCCTCCTCTGTTTCGAGGAGCCGCCTGACCAGTTCTTTTCTGAACCTTCTGGGCCGCGGGAAAAAATCTTTAAGAGCCTTCTCTTCACCCCAGGGCGTCTCAAGGCTTTTGCCGGCAATAGCGCGGCTGACTGAGCTTGGAACAAGCCCAATTCTTTCGGCCAGTTCCTTCTGGCTAAATGGCAGAAGAGCCCTGGCGTTGCCAGATTCGAAATATGGTGTTTGTTTCTCCACGATGTTCTGCAATACCCGAGTTACCGTGTCCTTACGGGTGTTGATTAGCTCCAGCCTCTTGAACAGTTGCCTGATTTCCTTGGCCTCAGACCCGCTGATGGCTCCGTTCCCCCTTAATTCCTCGAATCTCTCATAGTCAATCGAATATCTTCCCCGGGCATAAGAAGGCGAGAGATAGCCAATGACAAATTCCTGTGCTCCCCTTTCTATCGAAGCGACCTTGGAGTAGCGAATTCCGTGTCCTGAGCTGAAAGCGGAAGAGCTGTAAAACTCGCTCATAATGGAGAATTCGTTGATGAGGCTATTTATCTTCTCGACCTCTGGAAGGTCCAGATTGCACTCGTGGGCGATCTCTTCCGCGCTTACCTCGGGTTCGGGATACAGGAAATAGCGCTTGAAATTCTCCAGCCCTATTTTCTGTATCTGATGCACTATATCCTCTTTGTCGGACAAAATTGACTCGATGTCAAGAGTGCCCGTGCCAGCTGCAATTTCTTCATTAAGTTGATAGAAGCGGGAAGAAATATCAGTCTTAGGATATCTTTGATATCGAATTACTCTCTCATTGCGGAGTAGCTTTTTGAACAAAGAACTGCTTTCTACCTCAGCAGTAAGCCTGTTGAACTCCTCTTCCGGCATCTCCAGCACATTGGCCTGTTCCATTCCCACAATCAATTTGAACTCTTGTCGCGTCTGCATCGATTGTGTTTGTTGGATGTCCAGCTTAGCCATTGTATAATACTTTTACAGTATATGGGAATAATTGTCAAGAAAATTTATCTTTGGAAACCCCAGGTTAAGAGATTCTCTGAGGGTAGACAAGGCTCTGACATCCCGTCATAGAACTTCATCGTTTTGCGCTGAGTTCAGTTGTTATTGCCCCCAATATTCCGTTGATTAACCGGGGTGAGGAGTCGCTGCCGAATTCCTTAGCTAACTCTATAGCCTCGTTTATGGCGACCTTGAGTGGAGTCCTATCAGCTGGCGTTCTATCATGAAATAGAATTTCGAAAATCGCCAGGCGCAAAATGTTTCTATCGATGATAGGCATCTGCTCCGTGGAAAAGGTAGAGGCAAACTTCTTGATAAGAGCATCAAGCTCAGGCCTTTTTTCAAGCACTCCTCTTACAAGCTCCCTGCTGAAGCTGAGCCCCTCTTGAGGCAATTTCCCCTCCGCGCCTAAATGGTCTAAGACTTCCTCTGCTTCATGTTCGGTGCAATCAAGCTCATAAAGCGCCTGGAGAGCAGCGATTCTGGCCCGTCGCCTGATACTGGCCATTAGTCAGTTGGTCCCTCCTTGCATGCTAGCTGCGCTATATCCTCAACTCTTGATATATTGAAGGTCTGAAGTTCTACGTTTATGCGCCTGATCAGACCGCTAAGCACTCTCCCGGGCCCTATCTCATAGAAGATGTTCACGCCATTATGCATCATATATTGCACCGATTCCTGCCATCGGATGCAATGACGAAGTTGCTGCACCAGCTCTTCTCTTATTGAATCGACGTCGGTCAGCGGCCGAGCCGTCACATTGGATATTACAGGAATGGCCGGTGGTTGAAACCTGAAGCTGGAGACGATTTCGCTGAACTCAGCTATGACCGGCTCCATTAAGGCAGAGTGAAAGGCCCCGCTAACTCTCAAAGGGATAGCACGAGCCCCTTTTGTTCTGGCCAATTTGTCAGCCTCGGCCAGAGCGTGAGTAGGACCACTGAGCACAATCTGTCCCGGGCAGTTTATATTGGAGATTTCGGTTCCGCTGCGAACGCCTATGTCTCTAACCGTTTCTTCGTCGAGCCCTATTACCGCCAGCATGCTCCCGGGGTTTCTCAACCCGGCTTCATACATCAGTCTCCCTCTTTCCCTGACAAGTAAGGCAGCATCGGCCAGGCCAAGCACACCGGCGACAACCAGAGCGGTATATTCACCCAGACTATGTCCGGCAACGAAAGTGGGAGAAGGAAAATCAGCTATGGCTGTCTCTTCAAGTGCTTTGAGGCAGGCAATGCTGACGACCAGTATCGCTGGCTGGACATTATGCGTCTTCGTCAGTTCATCTTCCGGGCCTTCGAAGCATAGACGGGAGAGAGAGAAGCCCAAAGAAGCATCAGCTTCGTCAAAGACTGCCCTGGCTGATGGATAGCTGTTGTACAGCTCCGACCCCATGCCAGTGCTCTGGGAGCCCTGCCCCGGGAAAACATAAGCTACCCTGGATGAGTCAGCCATGCCAGTTTATTTTTTCTTGGAGGGCTTGACCTCGATTGCCTCTCTATCATTATACCACCCACAGGTAGGACAAACACGGTGAGATAACTTGGGGCTGTGGCAATGCGGGCAGGCATCCATGGCAGGCGGAGTCAGTTGAAGGTGGCTGCGCCTCTTTCCCTGTCGCGATTTAGAGGTCTTCTTCTTAGGTAGTGCCATATGAATTCGTCTCCTTTATTCCTGAGCAGTCAGGACGGCATAGCGGTTTCATGGGCAGATTCAACAGAGTATATTGCCGTATTAGCTCGCCCAGGTCAAGTATGTTCTTACTGTCGATAGTGAACTCGTCTGCCTCTTCCTCTAAAGAGAGTGGTAAACCGCTGGCTATATCGACCGTGGGAAGGAACTCTTCTTCCACGGTAAAACCAAGGTGGCATGAGAATGTATCCAGGCAGCGGCTGCATGCGAGTCTTACATCGACACTTAGTTCGGCTTGGGCCAGAACCCCCCGGTTGGTATGAATTAACTTCACCCTGCCTTTCACAGCACCTTCAACTTCTCCATCTATCGTCCCATCTATATCATAGCTTCGGCTGGAGCCGACAGGCTCTTTTAGCAGCTGGGCTACATTTGCCGAGGTCCCTAGAAGCTCGCCTTCAATCTTTTCCATTTGTCACAGCCTAGAAATTCAAGTCAACTACAAAGTATAATAGCTATCAGCAAGAGGTTCAAGTTTTGCAACTAGAGAAGCTAAAGGCAAAGGCAAAGGACGCTGTCGAACTGCAACGGCAACAGCTTATCCAGTTGAGCCTGAACATTCATGATAACCCTGAGTTGGGCTTCGAGGAGAAAAGAGCATCGGCCTGGCTTGCTGGCTATCTTGAGGACAGCGGATTTCATGTAGAACGAGGCATTGCCGGCCTGGCCACTGCCTTTCGAGCAACATATGGCCAGGGGAGCCCGCGAATAGCCTTGCTGGCCGAATATGATGCTTTGCCCCAGATAGGGCATGGCTGCGGGCATAATATAATAGCCGTCTCAGCCGTGGGTGCCGGTGTGGCCGGTAAATCTATTATCGACCAGTTGGGAGGCAGTGTTGTGGTCCTGGGCACTCCCGGAGAGGAAGTCTTTGGCGGCAAGATAGACATGGCCAAAGCAGGAGCCTTCCGGGAAATAGATGTGGCTATGATAGTACATCCCGAGAGTGTGAACATGGTAACCATAGAGGCGCTTGCCTGTAGCTCCCTGGAAGTGGAATTTTTCGGCCAGCCAGCCCACGCTGCCGCCCAACCTTACAAGGGCATAAATGCCCTTGAAGCCATGATTCTAGCCTTCACTTCCATAAACTCATTGCGCCAGCACATAAAAGGGGAGGCACGTGTCCATGGCATAATCACTGATGGAGGTGAAGCAGCCAATATAGTGCCTGCTCACAGCGCTGCTGCGTTTTTGATACGTGCTCCGGATAATGAGTATCTTGATGAGTTGAAGGATAAGGTCTTGAACTGTTTCACAGGAGCCTCTATAGCCAGCGGGGCAAGATTAGAATATCGCTGGAGAGACAAGACCTATGCTCCGATGAAAAACAATGCCACTCTGGCCCGGCTATTCGGCCGGAATCTGGAATCGCTGGGGCGGACTGTAGAAGCCTTCGACCCGCGTTTTGGCTTTGGCAGCACAGATATGGGAAATGTGAGTCAACTGGTACCGAGCATACATCCTACGATAGCCATAGCTGCCCCCGAGGTATTGATACATACACAGGAGTTTGCCGCCGCAGCCGCCTCGGAAGCAGGACACGAAGGCTTAATGGACGCAGCGAAGGCCATGGCTATGACTGTGGTCGATATCCTCGAGCCAGGCGTGCTTGATAAGATCAAGCAGGATTTCAGTCGTAGTTAGAGCGGGCATTCCCGGTCCAGAGACAGAAATCGATGGTATAATTAGTGGAAAGCCCGAACCAATTCATGCGGAATTGCCCAGATTTCTTCGATAGCAGTGTTTTGACCGGGCGGGCAGGATGTTGTCATCGCTGGAAGGGAGCAGCTACAAGTTGAGGCTGTGAACAAGAATTACCAGGTAATCATCATTGGTGGTGGACCGGCTGGGCTCACGGCCGGGCTATATTGTGCCCGCTCGAGGGTCAATACTCTGCTTGTCGAGAAGGGGATAATCGGCGGGCAAATAACCAATGCTGAGCGCGTGGAGAATTACCCCGGCTTTCCCAAAGGCATTACAGGCATTGAGTTAGGACAACTTATCTATGAGCAAGCCACCGGTCATGGACTGGAAACCTTGCTTGCCGATGTTACCAGAGCAGAGCTCGGCCAGAGACATAACCTGGTCGGCACCAGTGAAGGCGATTTTATGTCCGAGTCGATAATCCTTGCCTCTGGCTCGCAATATCGCAAACTGGGCGTGCCCGGGGAAGATAAATTTGTGGGCAAGGGGATTTCCTATTGTGCCACGTGTGACGGCCCTTTGTTCAGAGATGAAGCAGTGGCTGTGGTGGGCGGCGGCGATGCTGCCATCACTGAGGCCCTTTACTTGAGTAAGTTTGCTTCCTCCGTTAAGGTCATCCACCGTCGTAGTCAGCTTCGAGCCAGCAGGATACTTCAGGAAAGAGCTATGGCTGAACCGAAAATAGAGTTTATTTGGGATGCCGTAGTAACCGAAATTGAAGGCGATGGAGTCATCAGGCAGGTTAGCCTGAAAAACACGAAAGATGCTAGAATATCTGCATTAGAGTTGGCGGGTATTTTCGTCGCTATCGGCGCGGAGCCCAACAGCGCTCAGTGGCGAGGACTCTTACCTTTAGACGAAGCTGGTTACATAATCACCAACGAAGTGATGGAAACGAGTATTCCGGGGATATTTGCTGCTGGAGATGTCCGTCATAACTCAGCCAGGCAGGCGATAACTGCTGCTGGCGATGGTGCGACTGCTGCCATTTCGGCAGAGAAATTTTTGTCATCGTGACCGGCGTTCAGAGCGCTGAGTGCTGGAGAGGAGTCTTATGAAAGTCGTCTTATTAGAAAACATCCCCGGGAAGGGAAGGGCCGGAGAGATAAAGGAAGTGAGCAAAGGCTTTGCCAGGAATTTCCTCTTGCCCCGCGGTTTGGCTTTGGAAGCTACGCCCGCGATCATTAAAGAAACGGAGGCCAGGCTCGAGAAGGAACGAAGAGAAGAAGTCATCGACCGGGACAAACTCGTTGAACTGGCCCAGCAAATCGAGGGAAAGGAGATTCACTTCAAGGCCCGCGCGGGTGCGGGAGACCGCCTGTTCGGCTCTGTCACTGCTGCCGATATAGCTGAAGAGTTGAGTCAAGTCATAGGCTCCGTTATTGACAAGAAGAAAATAGACATAGAGAAACCTCTGCGCCAGGCAGGCAGTCATGAGGTAGTAGTCAGGTTGGCCGGCGACATTAAGCCGCAGATTACCGTGGTTATCGAAGAAGAGCAGGATTAGGTATGGCAGAGGAAAAAGCTCCACCTCATGATATTGAGGCTGAAGAGGCAGTAATCGGGTCGCTGTTGATTGACCCTGAGGCAATATTGAAGGTTGCGGCCTCCCTCAAGGCCGATGACTTCTTCTCTGAGACGAATCGCATGATCTATCAGGCTTGCCTCTCTCTCTACCAACGCAACGAAGCGATAAACCAGATTACAGTCGCTCACGAGCTAATGCGCCAGAACAAACTGGAGCAAACCGGTGGGGCCGCCTTCCTCAGTCATGTCATAAGCAATGTGCCCACATCCCTCCACGTTGAGTATTATGCTCAAATAGTATCCAATGCAGCAATAATGCGACGGCTCATAGCTGCTGCCAGGCAGATTGAGGCCATCGGCTACGAAGCCAGCCCGGATATCGAGGCCTGCCTCAATGACGCTGAAGATATCCTGTTTCAGGTCCGAGGCAGAGAGGGTCTGCGCGGGCTAGTTTCCATTCGTGAGGCCCTTGGTGAATACTTCGAGGAGGCCGGGCAATCCGCTACGCTTAGGGAAGGCGAAGTGCCTCATGTTCTGACCGGCTTCCCCGCCCTCGACGGTCTATTGGGGGGGTTGCAGCGGACCGACCTGATCATTCTGGCCGCTAAGACTAGCTTGGGCAAGACCAGTTTAGCGCTAAATGTTGCCA
Organism: Dehalococcoidia bacterium; assembly: GCA_046483735.1. Taxonomy (GTDB): domain Bacteria; phylum Chloroflexota; class Dehalococcoidia; order GIF9; family AB-539-J10; genus RBG-13-51-36. Next base: position 14,934 of record JAWOCP010000033.1, on the reverse strand, counting down.
GAAATGCTGCCGTTAACCAGAAAGCTTGTATTGCGCTCTTCAGTCTGGAGATGTCTCGGGATGCGGTGATCCGGAGGTTTCTGAGCAGTGAGTCAGGGGTGGATTCTAACCGTATAAGGTTGGGGGGCTTCAGTGAGAGGGAGGAGATAAGAATCATGGAAGCCAGCGGTGTCTTATCGGAGGCGCCCATCTATATTGACGATTCCCCAATGCTCCGGGTGGTAGACATAAGAAGCAAGGCACGGCGCCTGCACTTCGAACGGGGCATCGATCTGGTTATCATTGACTATCTACAACTGATACAAGCTGACGGTAGGAATGCCAGGAGTGAGACAAGAGTTCAGGAGATCAGTAACATAACGCGTGCCCTGAAAACCCTGGCCCGTGAACTGAATGTGCCCGTCCTGGCCCTTTCCCAACTCAGTCGGGCCGTGGAATCGCGACCTTCCCATTTGCCTCAACTCTCTGACCTGCGCGAATCGGGCAGTATCGAGCAGGACGCTGACGTTGTTCTTTTCATCCATCGAGAGGACAAGCTTTTCTCTCCTGAAGAATGGAGCAAAACGCATGATATCGAAAGGGAGCCTTATCCCCGCGGCATCGCCGATATAATTATAGCCAAGCACCGCAATGGTCCGTTAGATCAGGTAAAGCTACGCTTCGCGGACAGGACCGCTAAGTTTGATAATTTGCAGCCCGAGCTGATTTCGGCCCCATAAGGATAAAGACATGCCAAACCGGCAGCCATCGAATTCTCAGAAAGAAACAGGCTTTATCTCCTTGCCGGGCTCTTTCTTTACGAGCACGTTGCCCGGAATTGAAGACCTGGCTGAACTTAAGACGGTGTTATTTGTCGCTTATCTTGTTCTGCGAAAACAAGACCAGCCTAACCCCGATAGTATCGGGGTTACCTACGAAGAGCTGAAAGCTGAAACCTGTCGGCTGTCAGCTGAGTTGAGCGAGGAAATACTCCGCCGGGCTTTGAAATCGGCTGTAGAGCATGGCGCGCTGTTGCACTCGACTTCGAACATAAATGGAGTGCTTGAGGGCGTGTACTCACTGACCGACCCGGCGTATCGGGGCCATCAGCCGGCGGCCGTCAATATTTTTGCTCTGTACGAACAGAATATCGGCATCATAACGCCCATGATTGCTGAAGAACTCAAGGAAGCAGAGAAGCTCTATCCGTCACGGTGGATTGAAGAAGCATTTAAGGAAGCAGTTGTGCTCAACAAGCGGAGTTGGAAATATATCGCCCGCATCCTGGAAAGGTGGGCCAGCGAAGGTAAGGACAGTGGAGAACATAAGGGACACACTAAGAAGATTGACCCCGATAAATACATCAAGGGCAAATACGGACACCTCGTCAAAAGGTGACGCTCCCCTATCCTCGATAGAGGAAGGTGAGGGTGGAGTCTGCCCTATCTGTAAAGGGGCCGGCTTCGTTCATCCTGTTCTGGACTCAGGGAAAGCCGATTTCAGCCGGGTCGTACCCTGCCGTTGCAGTAAAGGTGAGCTGAGGAGGAAGAAGACAGAATATCTCGAGAGATACAGCAACCTGGGTTGCCTGTCGCAGCTGACCTTCGACAATCTGTCCCCCAAAGGAAGAACTGTCCGTCAGTCTGAGTCCTCCGCCTCCTCTCATTCTTCGTCCCGATACAATCGGGACGAAGAATCCCAGGAGCACTTTGCCCGGGTCTACCAGGCTGCCAGAGCCTTTGCCGATAATCCCCAGGGCTGGCTGGTGTTTTCGGGTCCTGGAGGCTCCGGCAAGACGCACCTAGCCTGTGCTGTGGCCAATCACCGCCTGAGCTCGGGGGAGCCTGTATTTTACATTGGTGCCGCTGACCTTCTCGACCACCTCCGCTCGGCTTTCAGTCCCACAAGCGATACTACTTACGACGAGCTATTTGAGCAAGTAAAGAATGTGCCCCTATTGGTGCTTGATGACCTTACTCCCGGCAGCTCCACTGCCTGGGCTAAGGAAAAACTGGAGCAGCTCCTGAATCACCGCTTTAATGCCAGGCTGGCCACGGTAATCACCACCGATATGCTGATAGAAAAGGTCGATGAGCGCTTACGCGGCCATCTTGCCGATAATGAATTCTGCCAGGTATGGACGATTGAACCAAAATCGGCCTTGGAATACCGGGGTGGCTTGAAACCGGAGCTACTACGAAATATGACCTTTGATAACTTCGACCACAAGAGGCTGGATCTTCCCCCGGACCTACGGGAAAATTTGCGTACGGCCTTCAATCAAGCAGTGGAGTTCGCTCGTTCACCGGAGGGTTGGCTGATATTTCATGGGGTCAATGGCTGTGGCAAGACCCATCTGGCGGCGGCCATCGCCAATTATCGGCTGGCACGGGGAGAAGAAGTCTTCTTTGTAGTTGTGCCCGACCTTCTTGACCATCTGCGCTCTACGTTCAGTCCGGATAGCAAGATATCTTATGACGAGTTTTCGGAGAAGATCAAAGAGGTTCCGCTACTGATACTCGATGACTTCGGGGAACAATCAGCTACGCCCTGGGCCCAGGAGAAGCTATATCAGCTGATAAACTACCGTTACAATGCCCGGTTGCCGATGGTGGTCACCACGTGTCTTTCTTTAGAAGAGATTGAAACGCGAATCAGTTCGCGAATGGTGGACCCCACGATAAGCTGGGTGTTCAACATCATGGCACCCGATTACCGGGGCAATGTGAAGCCTGTCAGGCGAGCTAAGCGCTACTGATTGGGGCCATCTGTCAGGTCTCAATGACGTACAGGTATCTCACGCTGCCATCAATGATACAATAGCTGTGCCGGTGTTCCCCTGCCTCGTGAAGGAGAGGCCTTGCCAGATCATCGGCGATTCTCACCAGGTCATCCACAGAGTCCAAACCTACCACCGTTTCGCCCGGCTGTATCTGGGGGAGGGTCTCGACCCCCACCATCATCTGCCTGTACCTCTTCCTCGCTTTGTTAACCTCGACCTGGCCGGGACTGACCATCGGCCGTGCGAGTTGAATCTGGCTCCAGCCGAAGTAGCCCATGGCCACAAGCCCGACGAGCAGTAGCACAATCCATGGCGCCCTGGGGCGACCCTCATCTGCGGCACCGGGCGTTGCTGCCCCGCCCACGTTACCCTGCTGAGACCGTGACAACTCCTTGTCAAAGGTGAGCGAGTTAGCCTCCAGCGTAGCCCCAAGGGTCTGAGTATAGGTCTCGTCAACAGTGCCCGCATCGGTGTGTGCAATGGTGCGGACATCAGCTTTAAGCACTATATTATGTGAAGTCCCGCGCGCACCCGTCTCCTGTCCGATGGCATCTATCACCATTGTGAGGTACTGAATGTCCAGCGGATAAGCCAGCGTGAAGCTGCCACCTCTCTCCGTCCTCGGCACCAGGATGAGTGCACGGCTCCACTTGCCCGGGTTTTCTATCGTGGCAGTAATCTCTATCTCGTGCGATCGCTCACTTATAGAGACATCGCTAAGAAACTGATACGAGAAACGTGCAGTGATGTCCTGTATCATCCTCGGGAAATATACCAGCCCCGGGCCCAGAGTATGGGTGGATTGCGGTGACTGAGCCGGTGGGCCTACCTGCGATCTTAGGACGTCTGTTTCATAGAGCTTGTTCGGCTTGAGAGATATCTCGTAGTCAAAGCGTCCTCTGGCCTCGTACCTCATTCCATCCCTGTAGCCTTCTTTGCTGCCATCGAGGTCGCCCTTTAGTTCCAGTCTCTTGCTTGTCAGCAGTGCGGTAATCTCATGGCTGAACTGGTGCTCGAAGGTCGTGTTCATCGAGGTCTCCACGGTGGTAATGACTCGAGCCCTGATTATGAAGCTATTCTGCGTACTTGTGATCCCGATCTCCCTCTCGATCTCAGCAACTGCGCTTTCCAGTTGAGCAAGGGCCAGAGGAAAGTCCATGCTAAACGCCCTTCCTGCATGTGTTTCCTCGATGAGCGTCAACTCTTTCTGCCATATGTCCGGGTTCTCGGCAATCACAGAGACGACCAGCTCGTTGCTGACGTTGGACAGTGCTTGCACTGAATCAAAGCTGTAGCCGAAGGCCAGGTTCACCTCATCGATGATGTTGCGGAAGAAGATCATCGGTGCCTCCCGCTCTTCTTCCTGGTTCTCGCCCAGTACGATGTCGCCGTAAAGGACACCAGGGCTGAGGTAGACCGTATAGTCGAACTGCCCCCTGTGTTCGTAGCTGGCGCCTGTGACATCAGCCGACGGGGGTCTTGCAGAGACGCTCAGCCCGACCACCGAAGCCACCAGTAGAGCACCGGTTAGGGCAAAGCAGATTATCCTGACCCGTCTTGACTCGGCAAACGTATTCCAGACTTTCATCAGTTGTATGCCTCAATTCTCCACTACTATTCTAAAGAGTAAAAGCTACGGTGTCAATCATTGTTCCTGTGGTGGACCCGATGAATCGGGCAACTACGGGGGTGAGAAGAAATCCTTGATGGCGATGGCTGCCCAGCCCACCCTGGGGATGCTGAAGACCACCCTTCCCACCACGTTTGCATCGAGGACCGGGTTGATGTCAGGCTCGCTGTTTGCATCGCCCCGGGTGGTAAGTAGCGTCTTTCCTTCTACCTCCTCGATCTCCACTACCCTGTGCACTGTGGTCACGCCGCCCACTTCCCGGAATTGGATGATATCGCCGGGCCTGATTGTATCCGGGGGGACTTTGGCAACTATGACTACGTCGCCCACCTCTAACGCCGGCCTCATGCTGCCGCTGATGATGGTCGTCGGCTGTAAGGGGAAGAGCCCGACGGCGAACCATATTATAGCCACTGCCGCGATCGTGGTGATGACCCAGCCGGCCAGCGAGCCCTCCCTCTCGCGTCTCGCCCGCACGGGCTGAGGCCGCGAACAGCGCAGTGTGTTCGCCACCACCAGACCCACGATGGGAACCACCACGCCGATCAGCCCCTTGAACGCCCACGGCAGGTTGGGCAGTATGGGGGAGAACCACCAGAATGCCTGCAGTATACCGCGGTAGACGATGGCAGCCAGCGGGCCGCCCAGCAGAGCGAGGAAGGTGGCCAGCATGCTCTCGGCCAGCGTCGGCAGTACGGTCGAGTTCACGTATGTGACCGAGGCCAGGTCGGGCCTGATGCCGGTCAGGCGTGCTAGCGGAAGCGATAGCACGGCATAGAGCAGGGCCACAAAGGCCAGCGTGAGGAAGGCATGTTTTCTGCCCAGGCGGTTGATGAGCCAGGCCCGGCTGAGCTCCATGCCGATCAGCATGGAGCCGACATAGACCACGTTGGTCAGGATGCCAGTCGGCGTGAAGGCGTAGGGACTGGTGCCGAAGCCGGAGAAGAGTCCGCCGATCACATAGAGCAGCACCTGGAAGAAGCCGGCCATGAGAGCCAGCTGGATGACGGCATTCCTGATCCTGTATCCGCCGGCGGCCCTCTGGCGTGGCAGGACCAGTATGGCCCAGGCCAGGAGCCCCCATAGTATGGGCTGGAAGACATACGTCCTGATAGACGAACTGACGGGCAGGTAGCGTAGCCAGAGGTTCGTAATCAGGTACATTATGGCCAGCAGGCCGAGAACAAGCAGCCAGTTATACCTGGGGTTGTCCTTTATGCTCAGATCCATCGTGAACCCATTCTGGCGTAACCCCTGCATACATGTCAAGGCTGGCCATATTGCGCTAGGGTAGCGGTCCCCCTCACTCTAACTCTCTCCCTCCAGCGGCAATAGGACAGGCGACGAACCCATACAGAGTTACATTCAGTGTCGGAGAGTCTGTATCGAGCGAACGCGAAATGGTGCATACAGTGTGGAACAGGTCAGGCTTCTCTGCGCGCCCTGCGCCTCTTCCTGTCGTGCGCGATGCCCCAAATGGCCAGGCCGATCGCCGCTGCTATGATGAGGATCAGCCACCAGGCGATGGTGCGTGAAGTTGTGAACTCACCCGACAACCCGGCAACCTCCACCTCATACTGCCCATAGTCCAATCCAGACACGGTAAAGCTCACCAGCTGAGCCTGCCCCGCTCCCAGCCTCACCATCTCGCTATTTACGGTTTCTCCATTCAGCCTCAGCACAGCAGTATAGACACCGGCCCACCTGCCCTGGTTGGCTATCCTGGCGCTAATGGAAATGCTTTGCCCGGTCCTGGTCAGGAAGGTGACAGGTTTCCATATCTTCTCCACACTGGTCATGATGTTCAGGTCGCTGGCCACGAAACGGGTGGCAGCCGGGTCCAGGTCGACCAGCAGGGCAAATATCGTGAAGTGGTCCAGGGATGCGGTCAAGGTGATCTCTGCCACGCCGTTGGGTTCGCCCGGTTCACTGCTCAGCGGTACCCACAGTCCATTAAGGCCGTCATAGTAGGCTATGGTGGCGTCGGCGGCATCATCTGGCAACTCATCGATGCCCAGCGTCAGGAAGATGTCCCTGTCGAAAATCGCGCCGATGGGGGTTATGTTAAAAGCGGCCGCCACCACAGTGTTCTCCGGCGCAGGAGGCGTGTCTTCCTGTTCCAGTTCCCTTATCACTATCAGGTAATGCCGCACTCCATCCACTTCCGGCGCCTGTGTCCTTCTCTGGAGCAACAGGCTGTGTTTGCCATCGGGGTTGGGAGCGTAGAAGTCTTCCGAGCACCGGTCGTACGGGTCGAGGCAGGTGGTAGACATGTTTTCATCCCAGTCCACCGTAAGCAATCTGACACATCCGCCAATGGGGCAGGATGGATTGTTCGGAGTATTGGTTGTCACGATAGCGGTGTCGTCGTCGCTATAGGGCGTGCCTTCGAGGTAGCCGGTGGCCGTAGCCCGGTTGAATACAGAGCCTGCCAAAATGTCGGCCTCGGTGACGATGTACTGGGCGGTGTATATGGCGCTCTCTCCCTGCTTCAGCGAGCCCTCGGGGCTGTCATCAGTGGAGCTAACGAATACCGGGGTGGGCAGCGGGCCGGAGCCGGTGAAGTCGCCCGCCTCTTCCGTCACAGTGACGTCTTCCAGGGGCACGTTGCCGGTGTTGGTGACGGTGTAGGTGTAGGTGACCGCTGTACCGGCCTGTGACACGGAGGTCGGAGACGCCTGCTTTGTCAGCGAGATTCCCGGGTCCTGCCCGAAGGTGATTATGATCCTGAAGGCATAGATTGCGTTCTGCTCTGCCGGCTGCTCGACGTGGACATGCACTGCGCCAGCGATCTCCTCCCCCGCGGGTATCGGCTGCCCGACGGATATGCCGCTGGTTGTAACGGTGAGCACATCCGGGTGTGGATTCTCGATGACAATGCTCATGATAGACGTGGGGCCCCAGTCCGGCCCTCTGATCCCGAAGAAGACGGTTGGGTAGTATGAAGGATAGGCGTTCTCCACGAGGACGGTGATCTCCCGACCCTCGCCGTCCATGTGGGCGGTCGTCCGTGCCACGTCCTTGTCGTACCTGGCGCACGGCTCCCCCATCTCCTGTGGTTCAGAGGGATCGTCGCTGCTGTCGGTTCCCCACCCATCGAACGCCGTGCCGCCGCCGTCGTCGCCGGGGTCGATAGGGTCGTAATCGCCCGCAGGCTCCTCGGTGCCGTCGTCGTTGGAGACGGCCCAGGTGAAGCCGGACCCGTCAGCGAGCACCACGCTGTTGTTCTGCACTCCGCCGTTCATCTGGGCGTAGCCGATGCCCATGGTCCCCAGCGCCATCACCAGCGCCAGGCAGATGATTGCCGCCCGGGTGATGTCTTTTTTCAGTCCTCTTATCACTACTGTGTCCTCTCTCAAGTCCTGTGAGGACGGTCGCCCGCCGTCACGGACATGCTAAGTCTGCAGGTTATTTATGGCATCGCAGATGTCTTTCATCGTCTCATATTGTGATGTGTTCGGCCAGCAGGCCGCCTCGTCTCCGGGGTCGGCCGGGTGCTTGCCTTCGATGGCGATAACTATCGCCGACAGTGTTGCCGATGCCGGATCGGGCAGCCCGAGATAAGAGTAGCCCTCAATGCCCGTGATATCGTGGGTGTTGCCCGGGCTTAGCCGTCCCGCTGCGATGCTCAGGCGGGTGGCCATGTAGTGAGCCGTGAACCTGTTCCTCATGGTGGCGCCGGGTCCTGTGGCTGCGGCAAAGAGCTCGTCCATCTCCTGCACGGTTGTTGGCCCCAGCCACCTGGAGGCAGCGTCGATGTCTCCCAGCCAGGGAGTCATCTCCTCCTCGCTGTAATGAGTCCACCACGTGCGCCAGAAGCCCATACTGCCGCCCACGTCCCACTCGCCAGTGGTGACCGTGCCCTCTATGTAGATCTCGTCCGTCCAGGCGCCGTAGCCAATGCCGGTAATGCCCAGCGCCAGCAGCAAGGCTATTGCCAGCAGTCCGGGGCGGGCAAATCTGCCTTTCCTTCTTCTCATCATGAGTACTTATCCCCCTCTCTTGGTGCCACGATGGCAGCTATTCGTTCATTTCTCCTTCCCAGGGGAGGGGGTAGAGACCCGGGTCTCCGCCCCCGGACACCCAACCTCTGCCACCTCCCCTGCTAAGGAGAGGGGGTGGGGGTTGCCCACCCCCCTCCTCGTGTCATCCACTATCGTGGGCCTTGGTCCTTGTTCCACTGGATGGCCTCGACCTCAAGCATGAAGCTGTAGGTGTGGCCCTGCTTGGCAGGCTGCTCGAACTTGAGGATGAGATCAGCCTTATCGCTCTGGCAGTAATGCAGTTGCGTGCCAATGAGGTTGATGACCCTCACGCTTATCACAGGTTCTTGGTCGGGATCATCTGGGTCATAGAAGTAACCATCGTTACCAAGCGGAGGTGGCAGAGGATCCCACTTGAACTCGAGCTCTCCGGTCGGGTCGTACATTCTGAGGGCACTTATGTGTAGAGGGATGCTGCCCATGTTGGCAACGTAGAAGGCGATGTCCGCGTATATGCAGGGGTAGGCGTCCTCTATGGTCACGATCAGCTTCTCGTAAACTGTAACAAAGCCGATCGGTGGACCGAGGTCCTTCTCTCCTATTTCACCCTCCCAGGTGAGGTTGGCACTGGCGATTTCCTTCTCCTGCTCAATCGTTATGTCTGCCTTGCCAATGCCAAGCTTGAGCGAACCCGTGTCCACTGTGCCTTCGATTGTAACCTGCTCTGTCCAGGCGGCGTAACCCACGCCGAGAGCGCCCAGCGCCAGGACTAAGGCTAAACTAAGTAATCCAATTCTTTTCATATTTCCCCCTTATATTTTCCTTTCTCTAGTAGTTGGGGGACGGGCGGGGGCTGAAACCCCCGCGCCAGTCCTGGCTTTAGGCTACCAATCCACCATTGTACGGGAAGTAGTCGTCGTACTGTGCTTCCTTGTTGTACTGGATGGCGTTGATGTCTACCTCGAAGCTGCCGCTCCTGCTCATCAGGTCATCGTGCTGAGGTATGTAGATTATGAGCACGAGCTTGAGGATGTCGCAGTTGTGCATCTGGATGAAGTTGCAGGGGTCTACCAGAACGGCGTCTTCTTCATCCTCATCAAGCGAGTTCCACAGCCATCCCTCAACCTTCACATAGCCACCGTGTTGAATAATGTCCGCCATCAGCTGTTCTGTTTCTTCGTCAAGCGGGAGCAGTTCAGCCTTGACATGTATGGGCACGCTGCCCGCGCAGTGCAGCTTCACGTTGGCCTTGTACTCGAAGCAGGGGAAGAGGTTGTTGAACCATACGACCACGTCCCTCTCATCGTCGACACCGGGCCTTGCTCCGGAGTCTGCCACCAGCTGTATAGCGTCATCTGGCCATGCTGGTGGTACGCCCTCCCTGTTCTGCCACTCCACTTTGAGAGCTCCACCGTCCTCCATCTTGAAGACCTGGGTGCCGGAATATGCGATGGCTTGCAGGGACAGCGTTCCGGTTGTAACCGTGCCCTCGATGGTGACCTGGTCAGTCCAGGCGGCGTAGCCGATGCCCAGCGCGCCCAGCGCCAGGACCAGCGCTAAAGATAAAAGTCCTAATTTTTTCATTTTCTAGATTTCTCCTTTTTCATGGTTTCTAATTGTTCCAAATTGTATCTCCACCCCACATTCGATTTAAGGTGTGCCTTATCGGGATCACCCCCTCATCATCGCGGCTTTCGTAGTGCGACCCTTCAGGGTCGTGCACGAGGCTAAAGCCTCGCACTACAGGGTGCTGTTTGACACCAAAGCCTCGCGACAGGTTGGTGGGAGCCCAATGGCCCGTATCGACCGGCCCTTCTGGGATTGGATTGTCATTGCTTGGCAATCTCATTGCGTCCCCGCCGGGATTGCTTCGTCGCCCCGACGGAATCGGGACTCCTCGCAACGACGGGATGGGGGAAGTGCCTCGCCAAGACAAGCCGGAGGGCCTCCGGGCATCGGCAGTGGTTGTAAACAAGGGACTGGAATCGATGCTATTCTGCATTTTCAAAACCATTTCTCTACTATGTTAAACGACCATCCATAACGAAGTAATAACAGCAACGGGCAAAAAATAACATTTCTATAACATCCTTCATCTTTTCAGATTTCCTTGAGGCGCATAGTGCGGCGCAAGAGAGAGCGAATCCGGGCCAGCAATTCCCTGGGATTCAGGGGAGCCGTCAGATAAACGTCGGCCCCCATCTCCAGCATCTCGACTCCCGCCGCTGCCTCCCGGCCCTGCCCGAGCACGATGATGGGAACATCGGACAGCTCCCGGATGCGGATGCAAAGCTCATCGCCATTCAGCCGGCGGCTGTTCTCGCGCATCAGTATCAGGTCAGGAATGCTTCTATCCATCTCAGCCATGACTTGCTTGCTCTCGATGGCGCTGGCCACCTGAAAGCCCGAGTGCTGGAGGAAAAAAGTCAACTCTTCTTTCATGGCCAGTTCCGGACACACCAGTAAAATCCTCTTCACGTTAGACCAATACCCAACCCCGGTACTTCAGTACCAGTACTTAAGTCCAGTATAGCGGCGAGCGCCGGGCAAGTCAGTAGTAGCCTGGTTACAAAGGGTCTCTTTTAGGTCACAGAAGGTATCATTTTAGTTTCAAAAGGAGTGGTCAGGGGCTGGCAGGGCGACCGCCTGCCCCGCCGGGATTGCCGCGTCCCGATAAATCGGGATTTATCGGGGCTCCTCGCAACGACACACGAGACCTCAGTGCCATCTCCACCATGTCATTGCGAGTCCCGTATCTAGTACGGGGTGGCCTCGTGCGCGACCCTGAAGGGTCGCACTACAGAAATCTGAAGTCTTGGCATTCAGGCATTTGGATTTTGATATTTGGGTTTGTTTAGGATTTGGTGCTTAGGATTTAGGGTTTTCTTTTCGGAGATTGCCACATCCCGACAGGTCGGGATTCGCAATGATAGTGGGGGGAGGAGCGAAAAAGGGAGGAGCCCCTCTACTTACTGGAAGTGGAAGCTCTGATAGCGTAGCCTACGCCTCTCTCGTTGAAGATGAGTTCCGGGTTGGAGCGGTCTTCCTCGATCTTAGACCTCAAGCGGTAGATGTTCAGCTTGAGCAATTCTTTATCGTCGCCGGAGTTCGGTCCCCAGACAAAGTGGAGCAACTCGGCGGCGGTGCAGACCCTGCCTTCGTTCTGGGCCAGATAACAGAAGATTCTGTACTGAATTGGGGTTAGCTTTACCGGCTTGCCCGAGACGCATACCTGGCGGGCGGCGTAGTCTATGGACAGCTTGCCGTCCAGGAAAAAGGACAGACCGGGCTTGTGGGGGGCGCAGCGGCGGAGGAGAGCATTGACCTTGGCAATAAACTCCATAGGGCTGAAATGGGGCGATGTCCAGTCGTCGGCACCTATCTCCAGAGCTTCTATCTTGTCCGTGGCATCATCGCTTTCGCTAATAACAATGAGAGGCACATCAGAAAAGCGGCGAATCTGGCTTATGAGGTTAAAGCATTCTTCCTGTGACGACCCTTCGCTTTGCCGAGGCAGGCGGAGCAAGGCCAGATGGGGCTGCTCGCCATGCATCAGCTGCAAGGCCTCGTCGGCTTCATCGGTGCGTAACAGGGTCACATTGGGCCATCTCACCTTGAGAACAAGGGGGATATACCTGGATATCTCTTCAGGCAGTTTCACCAGCAGTACTTTCATGCCAATCCTCGAATAAACAACCGACCTTTTTGAGGTCGGTTTCGCTATTGACTCCGCCGGACCCAAGCGACCAGTTACAGGTCCGGCCTCGCCGTCCCCTCACCCACAACACAACCGTGCAGCTCTCGGTCTATCCCTGACTACACCTCCCCTTGCCTTATGCCGGGTCTACTTGACCGACCAACTCCCAATCCCCAGCATAACCCTATTCTTCTCAGTTGACCTACATCAAGGATAAACTAGCTATTGTTCAAAGTCAATATGCCTAACTTTACTTTTCTTACCAATCGGGACTTTTTTGGGACTTTTTTCCCATGACCTTTTTCTGGGAAACCTGATACTTTCGGGTGATTGTGCGGTTAGCTGTAGTAGGTTACGCTTACGATATGTAAGTTAAAGAAGAGTGGTTGTAGATATGACCAGTGATGAACGAATGAGCGACATGTTGACGATAAGGGAGGTGGCGCGCCTTCTACATATTCATCCCAACACCCTGAGGCGCTGGAGTAACGCGGGCAGAATAAGCGCATACCGCATCAACTCTCGCGGCGACCGCAGATTCAAGCGGGAAGAAGTCGCCCGCTTTCTGGCGGAATCGAACGGCCAGCCAAACATCTGGGAAGAAATAATGGGACGGAGATAGACTCCGCTAGTGCCACTCGCAATGACAAGCTGAGACAATAAGCGTGGGCGGGGCTTGTCCCCCCTCGGTTTCTTCGGATCATAACTCCCTTGCCTGCGCTAACCTGCCCGCTTGCCTTCGCTGAATCTTTTGCGCAAGCAGGCCTTGCCCCCTCTTATCCTAAGAGGGGGGATTGTGAAGGAGATTGCCGCCCTTCGCAATGACAAAGTCACACCGTCCTTGCCAGGCTTTCTCTGTTTGTCCTTGTTGGGCATCGAGATTGCCGCGTCCCGATACATCGGGGCTCGCAATGACAATCTGAGACAATAACCGGTGGCGTGGCTTGTTCCCTCCCACATTCCTCAAATCATAACTCCCCTGGCCCCTCTTATCTTAAGAGGGGAACTTGGGAGGACTTTCCTGGCCCCTGTTATCCCGATTTGATCGGGACACGCCCTCAGGAGGGAATCGTAACTCCCCGTGACCCCCTCTTATCCTAAGAGGGCGATTTCTTATTTCCCCCCTCAAAGTAAGGCTCCTCTTATTATCCCCCCTTAAAATAAGGGGGGATTCAGGGGGGTTATTCAAAGAGTGTAGTGCGAGCCCCGTATCTAGTACGGGGTGGGCTCGTGCACGACCCTGAGGGGTCGCACTACAGCTGTCTCAGTGACCGGCGTAGAAGCTGGACGGCCGCTACTTCCACCCAGACTATCACATTCAGCACTATAATTCGCTCATACAAGCCAAACCAGCCTCTTTGGTCAGACACGAACAACCCTGCTATCAGAGCCAGAGCCAAGACACCGGCAACGACCGTATAGATAAAAATGTTCTTCCAATTCGGGTCGCTCTTGAGGCTGGGCGTGAGCAACAGAATAGCGATAGGGAATAACAGGCCGCTCCCATAGGATGCTACGGTGTGGATTGTTCCTTCGATGGTACGCGGAGCGCCGGCGGGGTCCATTTGGAAAGCACCGATCAGTATCAGCCCGAAGCCACAGAGAGCAAGAAGTCCGATCCCGGCATGGAAGCCCCGTGCTTTGCCAATGTTGAAGTAGAGCCCGGCTACAAAGAACACCTCCAGTAAGCCCATGGCCAGAAAACAAATCGACTGTAGCCAGCCTATAGGAGTCAGGGCCAGACTGCTGATTGAATCGCGGACAAGGCTATAGCCGGGAATGGATAAGGATGCCGCCAGGTCCCCGACCACCACCACAATGGGTCCCACGATACCGGCCAGAGCCGGGGCGCTGTTGATGTTCAGGCGTTTAAAGATAGACATCGGCCTTCATGTACCAGGCGGCATCAGCGTTGGCTATTCGTGGTGGGTAGTCCATTTAATAAGCGACTTCACGCATCATACTGCTTTAACAGCATGGTAGTCAAACGAGTTTGCGGGAACAGAATCCCGCCACTACGCTTCTTCTCATGCTTAGCGGAATGATTTATAATGTTCAAATAGATTAAGGAGTTGCGAAGTGAAAGTAATAGGAATAGTCGGCAGCCCGAGAAAAAATGGTAACACAGAACTGTTAACCGCTCATACGCTTAAAGCAATTGCTGAGGAGGGGTTGGATACCGAGCTCATCCGGTTGGCCGGCCTGGACATAAAACCGTGCAATGCATGTATGGCATGCAAAGAGCAGGAGACTTGCTCTATTGAGGATGACATGTTTCCGCTGTACCTCAGAATGAAGGAAGCCGACGGCATAATTCTGGCCTCACCGGTGTATTACGGCTCTGCTACGGCGCTGATTAAGGCTCTTATGGAGCGTACTGGCTACATCTCACGCTGGAATGGCGATGCCTTCCGCGGCAAAGTTGGCGGGCCACTGGCGGTGGCACGGCGTGCCGGCAAGAACTTCACAATTGCTCAGCTTACCTACTGGTTTCAGGTGCTGGGGTTCTTCATTCCCGGTTCTTCGTACTGGAATGTCGCTATCGGCCGGGAGAAAGGCGAAGTGGAACATGACGAAGAAGGACTCACAACCGCCTGGAACTTCGGCAAGAACGTGGCCTTTCTAATCAAGAAGGTGAGGGGGTAGGGGGGTGACCCTCGGGGGTCGTGCCTTGTCATTGCGAAGGGCGAAGCCCTCACGAAACATAATCAAAATCCAAAGATAAAAAGTCAAAATTACAGATCAAAGTTCAAAATTAGGATTCCGGGTGTTCTGAGCCTGCTATTTCTAATTTTTGCTCTGTCATTTTGATTCTTGCATTTTGATATTTGACTTCGCTCCTTCCTGCACGAGGCTAAAGCCT
>JAWOCP010000003.1:0-8825 GCA_046483735.1 Dehalococcoidia bacterium | reverse complement strand
CGGCCATCTCCATCTACCTCGAGGTATGTGACCCTGTATCCGCACTTCTCTAAGAACTTGCAGGTGTTGATTACCGCCGGGTGCTCTACGGTCGTTGTTACTATATGATTGCCCTTGCTCCGCAGAGCAAAAGCTGTTCCTTTGATGGCCAGGTTAGCCGCCTCGGAACCGCCGCCGGCAAAGACAATTCTCCTAGGCTGGGCATTTAGCAGCCTGGCCACCTGTCGACGCGCATTTTCCAGTGCCTCCCGGGCAATCCGGCCCGCTTCGTGGATGCTGGAAGGATTGCCGGCATACATACCCAGGTATGGAATCATGGCTTCTCGCACTGCATCGTCCACCCGGGTGGTGGCATTGTTGTCGAGGTATACACGCCTTGGCGGGTCTGCTCGTTCTGCCCGGATGTTTCGCACATCACCTCGAGCAGATAACAGCTGTCTGTTGACAGCACAACGGGTCTCGTCGGTACCAGAATCGACTTTGTGCACTTCACACAAGAGCGCTTTGTATACGGGAAAACCCGAGATGCTGTCAAAGTTGTTGATATCCGTCAGTTCATTGACGTTCCATTCCTGCCAGGCCTTGGGTCCAACGGGGGTTCCCCCACCGAACATGCACTCTACGCACCCCCTGGCAATGTCAGCCGTGACCTTGGCCGTGAAAAGTACGCCCCCCCTGGCGGTGGTTACTCTTACCAGGTCGCCGCTACTGATACCCCTTTCCTGCGCATCCTCAACGTTAATCTCTACTACAGGCTCCGGTGTCTCCTCAGCCAGACCTTCGATGCCATGGTGTTGAGACCTGAAATCAGTCTGCGGCCTGGCACCGGAGTTAAATACCAGGGGGAAACTCTCTGCCAGTTTCGGGCTACCCAGCGGCCCTTCGGTCGGCTCGGTATATCCAGGCAACGGTTCATAGCCGCACTCTGCCAGAATTGTGGACCATATTTCGAACTTGCCGGTCGGGGTGTCAAAGCCAGGTCTAGCATCTCTTCTAAGGCTGCCCTTCTGCCATTTCTTGTACTCCAGCATCGGTGTTGGTATTCTTACCCATCCGCCGGCGGACCTTACATCTTCAAGGCTGTATCCAGAGCCTTCAAGCACAAATCGCAGCATTTCCTCTTCAGTCTGAGGAAACAGATGGCCGTAGCCCAGGTGCCTGGCCAGCTCGGCCATGATAAGGTAGTCATTGCGCGCCTCTGCCACGGGCTCGATTATTCTCTCACGCAGGCGAAAAATGGGGCCATAGACCATATAGGAATAGTTCTCAAACATCGTGGTGGCCGGCAGAACTATGTCGGCATAGGCAGCATCGGCGGTGAACTGACGGTCGATGGAAACCAGGAAGTCAAGTTGGGAGAGCACCTCTTTCCAGATCGGTGTCTGTGGCCACGATGTCAATAAGGAAGCTCCGTGAATGATCAGGCCGCGTGTCCTGTAGGGATTCCCTTTAAGGACCGAATCGACAAGCGCAATGGCGTGTGACTCACCGCGGTAGTTGCTGTAGGCGGGGAAATCGGTGCGACCGATAGCCATGTCGAGGTTCGGGTTCTCAAGGTTGCACGAGCGGTTGATTGGAAATTCACCGTTCAGCATGGCAAGACCGATGCCGCCGGGCACATCGAGCTGGTCGGCGAGGGCGAACAGGGTCAGCACTGCCCGGGCGGACTGAACGCCACTGTTGGAGTACTCCAGGCCGGTATACATGAGTAAAGAAGCACCACTTGCTTTGCTGATGCGTCGGGCCAGGTCTCTTATGGTATCTGCCGGAACCCGGGTTATGTTCTGAACGACCTCCGGCCGAAAGTGTTGAACATAGCTCTTCAGCTCATCAAACCCGTGACACCAGTTCTCGGCGAAGTCTTCTTCGTACAGGTCCTCGTCGATGAGTACCTCTATCATGCTTAAGGCCAGGGCGCCATCGGTCCCCGGCCGAACGGGAATCCATTGAGCATCGGTGCGTACGGCTGTTTCTGTACGGCGGGGGTCGATAACAACGATGTCTGCGCCACGCCTGGCTGCCGCCTCCAGTCGCTGCATGTCCGCAGGTGGTGAATCGGTAGCCGGGTTCGTACCCCAGACCACGACCAGATCGGCATTCTCTATGTCGGCAAACATGTTCATCTGCATCCGCCCCATGGTCACATGGGGGGCAATCATGTGCAAAGATACGTAGCACAGTGCACCCACCCCGGTCGTGTTGGGAGACCCGAACGGGAACAGAACATTGGAGGCTGAAGAGACAACGACGCCTCTGGGCTGGTACAGGTCACACAATGACAATTCTTGAGCTCCACGCCCGGTGTAGATGGACACTGCTTCAGGACCGGATTCCTGCTTTATCTTGAGAAGACCCGAAGTGATGATTTTATACGCTTCTTCCCAGCCGATGCGTTCGAAGTTGTATGAACCCTTAGGCCCCACGCGCTTCAAGGGATGCCTGAGTCGGTGATGGGAATAGACTATCTGCGGCGCATATTTGCCGCGTTGGCAGATCATACCCAGTGTATGGTCTTCATCGGCTCTGATATCGACTAGCCTGCCGTCGGCAAGGCCAACCTCTACCCAGCAGCCAGCCGGACATACACCACACAACCCTTTGCGCCACTCTATATTGCGGTACTGCTGCCCATCTTCGCCGGGTGCCGAATTTGTCTGTGTTCTGTGCATATTCCGATTGTCGCATTATTATGGTATCAGCATTGGCACAACCCGCTCAACGCGCTCGGGAGAACCTGGAAACTTCGCCGGGTAATCGTCCTCACCAGGTTGCATACAAATTCCATCTACCTTAGAGAGTTCGATATGACATGGACTCTCTATCAGAGCCTGTGACCCTTCGGTGGTTTTGGGATAAATCGACTGTGGTCAAATACTATAGTCCTCTTGAAGGCCTGTCAAGCTGCACCGCCGCCATGCGGTCGGTTACATCTTTCGCTAAAGTGTTCGAGCGTGATCACCGGATATAATGCGTTCCCGCACCTAGTATAATGTAGTGATGAGAAGGCTTTGGCGCAGACATCGTGGGTTGGCAATACTGTCCTATGTAGTACTGGCTTTGCTTCTCCTTGTTTTCGTTCTTCCCTATCTGATACCCCTCGGCAAGGATCACGCTGAAATACCGTTGGAAGATTTGATTGGTGAGAATGGCCGGTTTCTCGATATCGATGGGGTGCGCATATATATCGAAGAACTAGCGCCGGAATCATCACAAGAGACCGTAGTGTTCCTCCATGGATTTGGATGCTCGACCTTCTCCTGGCGGCATAATGTTTCCTTCTTTGCCAGCCAGGGCTACAGGGTTATCAGTCTGGATATGAAAGGATTTGGCCTTTCCCATAAGGATTTTGACTCGGACTATTCACATCCGTCACAGGCCGAGCTCGTGGCGGACGTGCTTGTAAGGCTGAATATCGAGCAAGCCTATGTCGTAGGGCACAGTATGGGCAGCAGCGTTATGCTCCATTTCGCTCATTTATACCCTGAGAAGGTCATGGGACTGGTAAGTGTAGCGGGCGCGCTCAATCTGCATGAGGGCTCAGTCCGTCCCGGTGTCTTATTGAGCTTCCCACCGCTTAGAAGAGCAGGCGAGGTTTTCCTCACCCGCTACATCACGAAAGAGCGGGTCAGTGCGATTCTTGAGAGTGCATATCACGAGGATACTATTGCGGGGGAGGCTCTCGATGACTACTACAATCGGATAGTCAGCGGTCAGTGGTCACAATCGCTGCTCGCCATGACCAGGGACATGCACAAGAATACCATCGCCTTCGCTTTAGAAGACATCGCCTTTCCCACAATAATCTTCTGGGGTGAAAACGATACCTGGGTTAAGCGGACGGACATAGACGAATGGAAAGATAAGATTCCTTCGGCTGAATTTCGCGCCATACCTGAAGCAGGACACTTGTTGATGGAAGAGAAGCCGGAATTGTTCAATAACCTGGTGCTGGCTTTCCTCCAGTCCAGTAGAGAATAAGAAACATGCTCTGAAACGGCCAATTGTGTTATAGCACTATCGATATACCATACCCCCATTCTTACCGTCCGCCGAGGTCATTCCACGAGATTCCCATGCCTGGAAAACAAGCAATCTTATGCACGCTTGAGAAAGGCCAGTGCAATCACCAGGGCAAGTAGCACGGGAACTGGAGTTATCAACAGGCCAGTTCCCGTCCCTGCGAGGCCTCCCACCCATCCCATTAGTGGTGCCCCGATGGCTACCCCGGCAGTAAGCAGGGCATGGAACAGGCCCGTCGCCAGGCCGCGTTCCTCCGTACTGCTATGGTCTGTGATCAGTGCCGAGATTGAGGGAAACAACAAGCCGTAACCCGCCCCGTACAGGGCCATTACCACGGCGAGGAGCGCAAAGCTGGATAGCCGGGGCAGCACAGCCAGCGAAAGGATGACGCACAACAGGCCGCCGACTATTGGCGGTAGCCGTCCCATCCTGTCGGAGATGGCCCCGCTCGGGAACTGGGTGATTACGAACACTGCGGAAAAGGCAGCCAGGAGCATGCCTACCTCGAAAGCTCCCATGCCCAGCCTTTCCACATGCACCGGCAGAAGCGTCACCACACCCCCGAAGGTGAAGTACTGGGCAAATATGGCTGCGTAGGAAGGCACCAGTCCTCTCCTGGTGAGAAGACTCCTGACGTTGCGGGCACTCTCGCCCGTCGTCGGCCTGCCTCTTGCAGCCTTGCTACTACCGGGCAGCATCAGGCTCAGAAGCATCCCCGCACCCACCAGTGAGGCTCCGAAGAAAAAAAGGGCATTGAAACCAAGGTGAGAGGCAATGAGTCCGCTAAGGGGATAGCCTATCAGCGATGCGCTGGCCAGGGCCATACCGTAGAAAGACATGGACCGCCCCCTTCTTTCACTGACTGAGTGATGGGCGATGATGGACATGGTGGACGGGGCAACCAGGGCACCGCTGGCGCCATGAAGTACCCGCACCAGGGCAAGATGGAGTGGACTTCGTGTGAAAGCATAGAATAGCATGCTGAAGACGTTGCCGATTAGCCCCCCAATGAGCGGCGCTTTGTAGCCCACTCTATCAATCAGCCGGCCGAAGACGATATTGGCGGGGGTATTGATTATGGAGTAGAGGCCGACAATGAGTCCGACCATTCCTATGCCGGCACCAAGACTGGCAGCATAAAGAGCTATGACCGGTATCAGCAGGTGGGTATCAATGAAGCCGAGGAAGGTGACGGCGGAAGTTACGGGCAAGACCCACTTGCTATGTTCCTTTAAGATGGCCATGGGCGGTTAAGGACAGCATATCATAACAGACACGGCCCTGTGGCGTAGCTGCGTGTTGGCAGGAATATCGGGCCTGCCTTGGGCTATGCTCTCAGCGCTTTGGGTTTTCGTGCAACACACTGGCGTGGCCTTCGACACACACCGGGAGTCAGGCCGGGCCGGGTCGCTGTCTCTTTGTTCGATACCTCAGCTGCGAATCTCCTCCATCTTTCCTGTTACCAGGTAAATGACCCTTTCGCAGATGTTGGTGACCCTATCCGCACTGCGCTCCAGATTGTGCGCCACCCAGATAAGGCGCGTTGCCCTGGTGATGGTTCTGGGGTCCTCTATCATGAAGGTGAGTAGTTCTCGGAAGACTTGATTGTAGAGATTGTCCACCTCATCGTCCTCAGTAGTGATTTGCCGGGCTGCATCGGCATCGCGGTCAATGAAGGCATCCAGGCTGCGGCGCAGCATGTCGTTTGTTTTTTCGGCCATGCGGGGTATGTCGATCAACGGCTTAAGGGGCGGCTCATCGCCTATCATGATTGCGATTTTTGCTATGCCCTCGGCATGGTCGGCAATCCGTTCTATTTCAGTAACTATATTCAGAACACAGATAATGGCTCGCAGGTCACTGGCCATAGGTTGCTGCGTGGCGATGAGCTGGATGCACTTCTCTTCTATCTCAAATCGCTTCGCGTTTATCTTTAGGTCATCGGCCACTATGTTACGAGCCAGATCCAGGTCTCGTTTCTTCAGTGCCTCGATTGAACGTGTATTGGCCTTCTCTACCATGCTCCCCATAGCCAGAACGTCGTCTTGAATTTCCCTCAGTCTCTTGTGAAATACTGTCCTCATTTCCATTTGTCCAAACCTCCTGACGGCCTCTAACCAAACCGGCCGGTGATATAGTCTTCCGTGCGTTTGTCTTTGGGACTGGTGAATAGCTGAGACGTTGGACCGCACTCCACCAGGACCCCGGCTCTATCTTCTTCCATCAGTAAAAAGGCAGATATGTCTGACGCCCGCGCCGCCTGCTGCATATTGTGGGTCACGATAACAATAGTGTAGTCCTCGGCCAGCCGCCTCATCAGGTCCTCTATCTTGAGGGTGGCGACCGGATCAAGTGCGCTGCATGGCTCATCCATCAGGATCACCTCAGGTTCGACCGCCAGAACACGGGCGATGCACAGTCGTTGCTGCTGCCCTCCCGAAAGATCGAAGGCAGACTGATCAAGCTTGTCTTTCACCTCCTCCCACAGCGCCGCCTGGTGAAGACTCCTCTCCACAATCTCCTGGAGCTCTCCCCGGCTCACTCTGCCATGACGTCTCGGCCCGAAGGCCACATTCTCAAACACGGACATCGGGAAGGGGTTGGGTTTCTGGAACACCATTCCCACTTTCTTGCGTAGCTCTACAACGTCGATTGATCTATGGTAGATATCGATGCCGTCGAGCTCAACACTGCCCTCAATCTTAGCTCCGGGAATAAGGTCGTTCATACGATTGAAGATTCTGAGGAATGATGACTTGCCGCAGCCCGAGGGGCCGATAATCGCCGTAATGGCACGCTCAGGAATATCCAGAGTGATGTTTCTCAGGGCCTGGAAGGAACCATAGAAGAGGCTGACCCCGTTCGTTCTCAGTTTTGCCCCTCGATACTCAGGTGGTCTGTTGTTCGATATCGCAGTATGTAGCTTCATGATTTATGCCCTCTGTCGACGCGCTCGCAATCTCACAATAGTGGCCAGGACGTTAAATGATAGCACCACAGCCAGCAGAACTAAAGCAACTCCCCACTTGGTATCTGCCGGCATGCCGGGAACCTGTGTTGCCACGGTATACAGATGGTAGGGCAGCGCCATGAATCTATCGAAGGGCGACTGGGGCAACCCGGGAGCGAGAAAGGCCGCCCCCACAACCAGTATCGGAGCGCTCTCGCCCGCTGCCCGGCTCATAGCGAGGACCGCCCCGGTGATTATGCCCGGTCTTGCCTGAGGAAGGATAACGTGCCTTATCGTCTGCCACTTCGTTGCTCCGATCGCCAGGCTGCCCTGCCTATATTCTGCGGGTACTGCCAGCAAAGCCTCTCTGGAGGTTGTGATCGTCATCGCCAGTGCCTGGCAAGCGAGGGTGAGGCTGGCTGCCAGCAGTGACATGCCAAAGTTCAGCATGAGAACAAACACTCCAAGGCCGAAGAGACCGTAGACGATGCTCGGCACACCGGCGAGGTTTATGATAGCAAGGTTGATGACTTTCGTTAGCCAGTTCCTGGGTGCATATTCGGCAAGATATATGCCTGCCAGTACACCGATTGGCAGCGCAACTATAAGGGTGCCCAGCATCAGATAGAACGTGCCCACCAACGCCGGGAAGATGCCACCAGCCTTACCCGCCTGAGACGGTGGTTCCGTCAGGAATCCCCAACTGATGGTGCCCGCGCCGTCTACAGCAATTCGCAGTATGATGTAGAGGGCAATGGCGACAACTGCTACAGTGCTGACAAGAAGCAGTGCGAAAGCAGTTCTCTGAGACAGCCTTCTGAATCGCTCCGACTTCACTCTCACCGCATACTACCTTTCAAACTTCCGTTTCTGTTGCTCGAGTACCCTGTCTGCTATGATGTTTACTGCGAGCGTGATGAGAAACAGCATCAACCCGATAGCAAACAACGCCTGATATTGCAGACCGCCTCGAACCGCATTGCCTATACCTGATGCAATCGCTGCAGTCATGGGCATCATGGGCTGAGTCGGAGAGACAGGCACAGCCAGGGCGCCTCCGGCGATCATAAGGACGGTCATGGTCTCACCGATGGCGCGTCCCATTCCCAGCATAATGGCCGCGGCAATGCCTGAAAGGGCTGCAGGAATCGAGACGTGCCTTACTACCTCCCATTTGGTAGCTCCCAGCGCATAGGCTGCCTGTCTGAACTCGTCGGGAATGGCACGCATCGCGTCCTCAGATACGCTGACGATTATGGGCAGGCTCATCAGTGATAGCATGATCCCTGCCGCAAGCCCGCACAACCCGGTGTTCAGATTAAACATGCTCTGCACTAGCGGAGACAGAAGCAGCAGGCCGATGAACCCCATGACGACCGATGGGATACCTGACAATAGCTCGATTATCGGCTTCAGCGTCTCTCTTATCGCTGCCGGAGCTACCTCAGCAAGATATGCGGCGCAGGCGACGCCGACCGGCACAGCTATTGCGGTGGCTATTACGGTTACCCACAGCGTGGCCACAAAGAAGGACGTGATGCCGAAGGTCGGCGGGTCGGAAACCGGGTACCACTTCGTGCCGAACAGGAACTCCCATGGGGGGGTATGAGACAAGATGGGCAGACCCTGTCTCAGCAGAACGGCAACGATACCCAGAAGGACGACGATGGCCAGCAGGCTGGCGACGAAGATCGCGCCCTCAATGGATTTCTCGCCCACACGCCACCGCCGACGGAGGCCCTTTTTCAGGGCACCGTCGGCGGTGGCGGAGGATGCCGGTTGCAGTGGCATATTATGCTATATGACTATCCTACAGGTACGTATCCCACCTCGAGGACCTTGGCCTGGCCGGCAG
>JAWOCP010000133.1:0-4505 GCA_046483735.1 Dehalococcoidia bacterium | reverse complement strand
TGCTTAAGGACACTAAATATCGCGACCGTGACTTTGTATTGATAGATGAGAGCCACAACTTCCGTTATCCTGATACGCAGCGTTATAAGGTAGCACAGCAATTTCTTTCAACGGGAAGGCGTTGCTGTTTTCTGACAGCCACGCCGCGCAATAAGAGCGCCTGGGATGTGTACTACCAGATTAAGCTGTTTCACCAAGAGGATAAGACGGACTTGCCGGTGGATCCGCCGGACCTGAAGCAGTACTTCAAGCTAATTGAGAAGGGCGATAAGAAACTCCCGGATTTGCTTTCCAATGTGCTGATACGCCGGACCCGTAATCATATTCTGCGCTGGTACGGCTTTGATGCCGAAACACATCAGCCCGTAGACCCATCGCGATTCAAAGAGTACGTGGACGGCCAACGTCGTGCCTATGTACTTGTCGGCGGCAAGCACCAGTTCTTTCCAAAGAGAGAGCTTGGGACGATTGAATACAGCATTGAAGCCACGTATCAGGGACTGTATCAGGAGTTACGTGGATACTTGGGCAGAGGGCGCAAGGGCCATCCCGCTGAGCCAATACCAGGCGAACTATCGTACGCCCGTTACGGACTATACAATTTCGTTACCAAGGACAAACAACGGCGTGAGCCGTACGCAAGTTTACATCGTGCTGGTGTGAATTTGCGTGGGCTTGTTCGTGTGCTCCTTTTCAAGCGTTTTGAATCCAGCGTGTACGCCTTCAGAGAGACCATTACGCGGTTAATCATGGTACATGAACGATTCAAAGAAGCCCTGTCGCAGGGCATTATTCCCGCCGGAGATAAAGCCGAGGACATTCTCTACGAACCGAACCAAGCTGAAGAACAGGACTTCATGGATGCTCTGCGGCAAGCATCCGGTCGCTATAGCACCGCTGATTTTGACGTCGACCGTTTGCGCCGGCACATTGACCACGATATTGAACTGCTCAAGAAAATGCTAGAACTGGTTGAACCTATCACCCCTGAAAAAGACGCCAAACTCCAGAAACTGAAGGGAGAACTGGCAGAGATGCCGCTCAAAGAAGGAAAGCGCCTGATATTCACCCAGTATGCCGACACAGCTCGTTACCTGTTTGATAATCTGAATCCTAAAGGCAACATACCGGACATCGAGGTCATATTCAGTGGAGACAAGAGTAAGGCCAAGGTAGTGGGAAGGTTTGCTCCCAGAGCAAACCCCGAATATCATTTTGCATCAGGTGAAAGCGAGCTAATGACCGTTATTGCAACCGATGTCTTGGCCGAAGGCTTGAACCTCCAGGACTGCGACAAGATTGTCAACTACGATTTGCACTGGAATCCAGTGCGCCTTATCCAGCGCTTCGGACGCATTGACCGTATCGGTTCAGGCTATGACACCATTTACGGATTCAACTTTCTCCCTGAAACGGGCATCGAGCGTAATCTTGGGCTGAAAGAGAAGCTACATAACCGCATCCAAGAAATACACGACACTATCGGAGAGGATTCAGCCATTCTTGACCGGACTGAAATGCTCAATGAAGAGGCGATGTATGCCATCTACGAAAAGCAAGGCAGACAGCTAGGTCTTTTCGACGATGAGGAGAGCGAGTTTCTGGACATTAATGAGGCGGAGGAACTTCTGCGGCAACTGAGGAGAGATAGCCCGAACGAGTATGAGCGAATTGCCAACTTAAGAGACGGCGTCCGCACCGTTAAGCCTGCATCCACAAAGGGCAATTACATCTTCTGTCAGGCTGGCCGTTATCAACAATTATTCCTCCTGGATGAAAACGGTGAACTAGTAACCAGGGAAATTCCTCGTATACTCGGTACCATCAAATGTGGTTCAGATTTGGAAGGACTTCCGTTACCCAAAGGTTACAATGCAGTTGTTATGAAGATAAAGCGCCAGTTTGCGGAGGAAGTAAAACATCGTCAGGCTGAACGACAGTTTTCGCCATCCCTAACTCAGGGGCAACGCTACGTTCTAAGAGAATTGCGCATTCTGTTTAATGCCACCGAGGATGATGATCTAAGAGCCCAGATAAATATCTTGGAGGCCGCCTTCCGTGGAACGATGACCAGAGCTCTAGCTCAGGAGTTAAACCGAATCCGTCGCAATGGGATTACAGGGCAAGCGCTTATGAAGAATCTGAGCGAGCTCTACTACCAGCACAACATGCGCGATTGGATTGACCGCAGGGGTCTTCAAATCGAAGACCAGCCGATTCCTGTCATAATTTGTAGCGAAGGACTGGCAAATGAGTAGCATGCAGCGAATTCCAGGGGGACCGTATCAATCAGGCCTGCCATAAGTCCGATATTATGTGCCTGTAGTACCGCGTTCAGTTGGCGAAGCTGATGGAGAGTTGTTGCCGAAGGTACAGAACCTAGCCGACAAGGTTATACGATCGAACACTGGAGACTCGATACGTCTCCTCTCAACTTTGACTCCGTTACTTGGCGATGATAACATCCTAAATAGCGGTAATTAAATTACAGATATGGCTGATCCGTTCACTATTCGTATCTATGTGCCAGATGGAGATCCAGAAGGAGTACGGATCATAAACCGTATGAACTGGACTGGTGTTGGGCTAGCGTTCCCCAGATCCAAATGGCAGGATATAAAAAGGCGCAGGGAATTTAACGGCCCTGGAGTGTATATACTATCCGGCTATAAGGAGTATGAAGACCAGGATGAGCTTCCCACAATCTACGTTGGCCAAGGTGATGAAATTCGTGATCGTATAGAGAGTCACTATCAAAACAAGGACTTCTGGGATAGGGCGATCGCCTTTGTGTCATCAAGTGGCGGACTTAATCGCGCCCATATAACCTGGCTCGAATATGCTTTGATTGATAGGGCCCATCGGACTCAACGTTGCCACCTCGACAACGGCAATGTCCCTCAAGAACCAAGTTTGAACGAGGCAGAAAAAGCTGACACCCAGAGCTTCTTGAAAGAAATTCTTTTGATACTGCCGCTTGTTGATTTGCGGGTTTTTGAGTTTGCTATGCCTGTTGCTGTCCCTAGAGCCACGATACCCATAACGACGGGCAAAGCCAGTTCAGACGAACCAGATACAGTCGTCGTACCAGCCCAGAAGGAAGGTTTCGAGAGAGTGTTTCTTGGCGAAGACTCTTGGTATGCGATACGCATCTCTGGTGGGATGCTCGATAGGATTAAGTATATCGCTGCTTATCAGACCCAACCCATATCCGCCGTAACTCACTATGCACCGGTAGATCACATTGAACCATATGGAGAAGGCGGCAAGTACAAGCTCATATTCTCTGAGAAAGCACAAAACATTGGCCCCATCCCATTCGCAGATGCACCTACAGGCGCGATGCAAGGACCACGATATACGACTATCGGGAAGCTTAGGACTGCGAAGAAATTATCAGACCTTTTTTGACCAGTTAACAGCGATTCGCCTAGATACGATGAAGCCGCTCGTCCTGTTCCTTCTGTAGCAAGTCAATGAACAAGGTTCCTTACTGATATGAAAGGGGAGGCTCGGTGCTTCCCTCTCTCCGAGTTGAACGCTTAGCTACTCGCTTACCGTGAATGTTGCCAGTTGTGGTTGCGTGTAATCATACGTCGTGTAGCGTTGACAGGCCCCATCTCAACATGATCAAAACACCAATCCATTCTCAGCCTCCGAAGATCGGTGCTCTTTTTGGGATACATTCAAAGAATCCCAGGGACACCATGCCAATCACGCCTGCCACAAATCAGGCATTATGCCCCCAGAACATACCGGACTGCACCGACTGGTTACCCTTATGGTATATTGAAAAGCGACGAAAAGCCATCTGAGGAGGGTTCACAAGGATGTCACAAAAAGATGCCGGCCGGCAGTCGAGTCGACGCAGAAAACCCAAAGCAGGCGAAACAGGGATGGGGTCGAGAAAGAAGAAGCTGCTCATCGGGTTAGGGGTGGTATTCCCGTTGTCGTAGTAGTGGTAATAGCCACACTGCCTGACAAGCCGAAAACCTACTCCGCACCGCCACCGATGACAATCGACACGAGCAAACAATACACCGCTACCATCGAAACGGAGAAGGGGAACCTGGTGCTGGAGCTGTTTGCCGGCGATGTTCCGATGACGGTCAACAACTTTGTATTCCTGGCGCGCGATGGGTTCTATGACGGCCTTACGTTTCACCGCGTTGTGCCCGACTTCGTGGTCCAGGGCGGATGCCCTATCGGCGACGGGAAAGGCGGTCCCGGTTACCGATTCGATGACGAAATCACCGGGCATACCCACGTTGCCGGTGCGCTGTCAATGGCTAATTCCGGCGCCGATACCAACGGCTCCCAGTTTTTCATTACCTTTACCCCCCAGCACCACCTCGATGGGCACCACTCGGTATTCGGTCAGCTCATAGAGGGCACGGATGTGATGGAACAAATCGAGCAGGGCGACGTCATGATACGGATAACCGTAGAGCAGGAATAGCCCACACCTCCGCATCCCGGCGACACCACCCTTCACCCCATGGAAC
>JAWOCP010000049.1:0-4616 GCA_046483735.1 Dehalococcoidia bacterium | reverse complement strand
AGTACAGGTAACATATAATCCCATTCAGGGGGAGTGGCCTCATGCTTCGATACGAAAGGGATGGAAGAAGAGACAATTGGACTGCCGGGTGACTTGTTGCCTGAAGTGCAAAACAGTCTCCGGTCAGCAACGAGGTTGAGATTCTGTACAGCTTCTGGATAGGAGGTGAGCATGATTGAAAAGATTCTGGTTTGCCTGGATGGCTCCGGGCTTGCTGAGCAAATTCTACCTTACGCTATGGAAGCGGCACTCGGCTTCCAGGGCAAGCTTGTTTTTCTCCAGGTGATTCCCGAGCCTGTAGCCTACAGCCCGGGTATCCCCGGCGCGGGACCTGTACCCATACAGACTGCTACCATGATTGAAGAGACAGAACGGGCATTGAACAGGGCTGAAGACTACCTGGAGAAGCTAGCCGCACCGTTGCGCAAGAGAAGCATCCAGGTAGAGACCGTGGCGATACCGGGGAGAGCTGGCGAAGCGATATTGAATTATGCCGGCAGGAATAATGTAAACCTGATTACAATAGCCACGCACGGCCATGGCGGTTTACGTCGGGCGGTATTTGGCAGCGTGGCTGACTATGTGCTAAGGGAGTCACATCTGCCGGTCCTGGTGATCAGGCCACAGGAAGGAAAAGGCAAAGGCTAGCCTTTATGGTAACGGCGAACATAGGAAATGAGGTGGCATGAAAAGCTCCTTGCGTCTAATAAGGATCGCCGGTATTGATATCGGTATTCATTATTCCTGGATACTCATATTTGTCCTGCTCAGCTGGTCTTTAGCTCAAGGGTTCTTTCCCGGGCTGTATCCGGGGTGGGATACGAGAACGTACTGGATAACGGGAGTCGCGGCAGCACTCCTGCTTTTCGGGTCTGTGCTCATACATGAACTCGCCCACTCCTTTGTGGCCAAGGCTCGCGGTATACCCGTGACCAGCATCACGCTGTTCATTCTGGGTGGTGTTAGTAACCTGGAAGAAGAGCCGGCAAAGCCCAGGGTAGAGTTGGCCATGGCAATAGTGGGGCCGCTGGCCAGCCTTGCTCTGGCAGGTATCTTCTGGGGCCTGCTACAGCTGGTAGACAACCAGCAGAGTCCTCTGGCTGGTATGCTTAGCTACCTGGCGCTCATCAACACCATTCTTGCCGTTTTCAACCTGCTGCCGGGTTTTCCCCTGGACGGCGGGCGTGTGCTGCGGTCCATACTCTGGCAGAAGACTGGCAGCCTTGTCAGAGCAACCAATATAGCCGCCACCGTTGGCCGGTTCATGGGCTGGGCATTAATCGCCTTCGGGTTGTTCCAGGTATTGGCCGGTAATTTGGGAGGCCTGTGGCTTGCCTTCATAGGCTGGTTCCTGAGCAGTGCAGCGGACGCCAGCCGTCGTCAACTTACCACACGTGAACAACTCAGCGGCGTGCGGGTTAGAGAGGTTATGACAACAAACCCGACGAGCATCAGCCCTGATACTACCGTATCGGAACTGGTGGGCAACGTTTTTCGAAGGCAACATAGTAGAGCGGTGCCCGTTTGTCAAAACGACCACATCATGGGAATTGTCTCTGTCACAGATGTCAAGGAACTGTCGCGAGAGAAATGGGAAGAGACGCCGGTCAGGGAAATAATGACCCGTGAGCCGCTTCACAGTGTAAGTCCCGAAGATGATTTGAACACGGCTTTGAGACTCATTGCCAAACATGATGTCAATCAAGTGCTGGTCATTGATAATAAGAGATGTGCTGGAATCGTGACCAGGGCTGATATTCTGAATTACCTTCAATTAAGTCAGGAACTGGGCTTGAAAGAGAAAGGAGGGCAGAATGTTTGAGAAAATCCTGGTTTGTCTGGACGGCTCCAAACTTGCCGAGCAAATTCTACCATACGCCACAGAGCAGGCACTGCGATTCAATGGCAAACTGGTGCTGCTCCAGGTCATGACCATGCCTGGCAGCGCCTACGTGGGTGTGGAGGGAATACATGCCGGGATGGCCGATATTATGGAGGAGGAAATCCAGAGGCGGGAAACCGAGATAAAGGCTTACCTGGACGGAATAGCAGGGCCGCTGCTGAAGAAAGGGATGGCTCTTGAACGTGTCATTCTGCGGCCGTCACCGGCTGGTCCCGCTATTGTTGGCTATGCCAGGGATAATGCGATCGACCTTATTTGTATGGCCACTCACGGACACAGCGGTGTTAGACGTATTGTCGTTGGCAGCGTTGCCGACCACGTGCTCAGGGAATCGGGGCTGCCCGTCTTGTTGATAAAGCCAAAAGAAACTGAGACATCATAGATAGTCAGCTGGACTCCCTGCCGGTCTCGGCAACAGGTATGCAGAAAAGGCCCGCGTCACTGGAGCGAAGCCCGGCTTTACCTTCATGGTGATGTGAAGCAGTACCTGGTTGTGATGCCGCCTCCCGGCCCGACAAATTCAAGGCCACGACTTAATTGACCGAAGCCGGGCAGAAAAATACAACATAATAAGGTCGTAGTGGTTAAGAAAATGCAGGCCAAGGAATTGAACCTGGAGGGAATCGACGCCGTAATCTTTGACCTGGATGGTGTGGTCACAGATACTGCCAGCACCCATGCTGAGGCCTGGAAGCAACTATTTGACGAGTACCTGAAAGAACGTGCCGAGCGCTATAATGAAGCGTTCCGGCCATTTGACATTGATTCCGACTACCTCCGCTATGTTGATGGCAAGCCACGCTATGACGGCGTAAAGAGTTTCCTGGAGTCCCGGGGTATCTCGCTTCCGCAGGGCAGCCCTGACGATATGCCCGGCAAAGAGAGCATATGCGCACTCGGCAACCAGAAAAACGGCTACTTCCTGGAACGTTTGAAAAAAGAGGGCGTCACGTCCTACGAGTCATCGGTCAACTTCATAAAGAAAGTGAAGGCCCTCGGGCTTCGCACGGCAATCATATCGTCAAGCCGCAATGCCGGGGAAGTGTTGGAGGCATCCGCTACACGGGGACTGTTCGATGTCAAGGTTGACGGGGTGGACTCCGCTGAACTTCACCTGAAAGGCAAACCCGACCCGGCTATCTTCCTGGAGGCAGCCAGGCGATTGGATGTCAGGCCGGAGGAAGCGGTTGTCGTGGAGGACGCGCTGGCCGGTGTCGAGGCCGCACGCCGGGGCAAGTTCCGGCTGGTTATCGGGGTAGACCGGACCGGCCTGGGCGAAGAACTCAAGAAACATGGAGCCGACATCGTGGTCCGGGACCTGTCCGAACTCAAAGTCAAGCGAGCAAGGTCTCAAGAACCGGTCGCCGCAAAGACCGTCGATGCCCTCCCGTCTGCTTTAGCAAAGAAAGACGAGATTTTCCAGCGACTGCATCGGAAAACGCCCGCCATTTTTCTGGATTACGACGGCACGCTAACGCCCATCGTAGATGACCCGGCTGAGGCAACGCTTCCCCAAAGAACCAGGAAGATAATGAAACGGCTGGCCGAGCAATATTCGGTAGCCATTATCAGCGGCCGTGACCTCACTGACGTACAGAACATGGTCGATATTGAGGATATTGCCTATGCCGGCAGCCATGGCTTCGATATCTCCGGGCCCGGTGGCCAGCACAGGTACCAGGACCGCGGTGCAGACTTCCTCCCGGCACTTGACCGTGCCCAGGCAGAGCTGCCGAAGGTACTGGGGAATATACCGGGCGTCAGGGTTGAACGAAAGCGTTTTGCCATCGCCGTTCATTACCGTCGAGTTGATAGAAGCAAGCTTGGGGAACTCGAAAAGAGATTCGACGAACTACTCTCCCGCTATCCCGACCTGAGAAAGACCACGGGCAAGGAGATATTCGAGCTCAGGCCAAACGTAGACTGGGACAAGGGCACGGCTTTGCTCTGTCTGCTTGAGACACTATACGCTGATGGCGACCGGGTCTTGCCTGTTTATATTGGTGATGATGATACCGATGAAGACGCTTTCCGGGCCATCAGCGACCAGGGGATTGCCATCGTGGTGGGTACCGAGAAACGCCCGACATTTGCTCACTATGCACTGCATGACCCCGGCGAAGTTGCACACTTCCTGCATGACCTGGCGGCACTGGCGGAAACGGAGGTCTCCGGGGGCATCTGGACACTGGCCTACGAGGGCTACGACCCGGCACAGGAGGGTCTTCGCGAGGCGCTATGTACCCTGGGTAACGGTTACCTCGCCACGCGCGGAGCAGCTCCCGAGTCGGTCGCGGATGACATCCATTATCCGGGGACATACGTCGCCGGCTGTTTCAATCGCCTCAAGACTGATATTGCCGGCAAGACTATCGAGAATGAATGCATGGTCAATGTACCCAGCTGGCTGCCCGTTACCTTCCGCATCGGGGGTGGAGACTGGTTCAATGTAGAAGAAGCCTCTATCCTGGAATATCGCCAGGAACTTGACCTGCGCCGGGGGGTGCTCAGCCGGCTGGTCTGCTTTGTTGATGGACAGGGACGGCGGACCAGGCTGTTCCAGCGGCGTTTCGTCAGCATGGCAAACCCGCATCTGGCCGGCCAGGAGGTGACCATAACCGCCGAGAACTGGTCGGGCAATTTGAGAATCCGCTCGGCTATCGACGGGAGGGTAACCAATAGCGGCGTCGAGCGTTACCGGCAGCTGAACAAC
>JAWOCP010000032.1:0-6509 GCA_046483735.1 Dehalococcoidia bacterium | reverse complement strand
ATTAGGAGAAATACGAAATGCTAAACAATACCAAAATCCAAAATCCCAATGACCGAAACATGACGGAGTTTTGAATTTGAACATTCGATCTTCGAATTTGTTTAGGATTTAGGACTTCGCATTTAACGAAATAGGAGGTTACGAAATGTCGGACAAGGTAGTATTGGCCTATAGCGGCGGACTGGATACCTCCGTAGCTATAAAATGGCTTGAAGATGAATATGGCTTGAAGGTCATCACCTTCACTTTGGACATAGGCAGTGTGCCTCAACTTGAGGCCATCAGACAAAAAGCGATTGATGTGGGGGCCATAAAAGCCGTGGTGCTCGATGGCAAAGAGTCCTTTATCAGGTCGTTTGTTTTTCCCGCCCTCCAGGCCGATGCCGTCTATGAGGGGCAGTATCCCCTGGCCACGGCCCTGGGTCGCCCCCTCATCGCCCAGCTTCTGGTGGAAATAGCCAGGAAGGAAGGAGCGACGGCGGTAGCCCACGGCTGCACCGGCAAGGGCAACGACCAGGTGAGAATCGACGTGGGCGTAGCAGCTTTAGCCCCGGAGCTTAAGATAATAGCCCCGGCCCGGGAGTGGAATATGACCCGGGAGCAGACAATCGAATATGCCCAGGCGCACAAGATTCCTGTGCCTATCACCAGGGCCAGCCCCTATTCCATCGATGAGAACCTGTGGGGCAGGAGCATCGAATGTGGCGTACTGGAAGACACCTGGAATGAGCCCCCTGACGACGTCTTCCTGTGGACGAAGTCGCCTGAGGAAGCACCGGCCCGGCCTGCTTACCTGGAGATCGGCTTCGACCACGGGATACCGGTAAGCCTCGATGGTAAAGAGCTGGACGGTGTTGCGCTGGTGCAAAAGGTGCACGACGTGGCCAGCCAGCATGGCGTGGGCCGGATCGACCATGTCGAAAACAGGCTGGTGGGCATAAAATCGAGGGAGGTTTACGAGGCGCCGGCGGCCACGGTCCTGCTGAAAGCGCACCAGGCCCTGGAAGAACTGGTGCTGACGAAGGACCAGCTTCGCTTCAAGGCTAGGGTAGCTGCTGAGTACGCCGACCTCATCTATAACGGGCTGTGGTTCAGCGGTATGCGCCGGGACCTGGCCGCCTACGTAGAAAGCACGCAGAGATATGTCACCGGCACTGTGAGGGTCAAGCTCTTCAAAGGTAACTGCCAGATAGCGGGCAGGAAATCGCCCTACTCCCTTTACGATTACAGCCTTGCTACTTACGATAAGGGCGATGCCTTCGACCAGGGTGCCGCCCCCGGCTTCATCCACCTCTGGGGCCTGCCGTCCAGGACCCAGGCCAGAGTGCAGCCGGAACCCCCCGAATGACGGTAGCCCACTCTCTGGCATTCAAAGGGAGTCTTCTCCTTTGTATCATGGCGAGAGCCTCTTCTCCCCGGCATTGCACGGCCCCCTTAGCCTGTCATTCTGAGGGAGCGGAGCGACCGAAGAATCAGGGAGTCCCGATTTCATCGGGACGACCGAAGAATCTCATAGACAGGCTGCCCCGATATTCCCGGGACATTACACACGCTTCGCAGCAGGCCTGCTTCGTATGGCGCCCCTGGAATTCGAGGAATATAACCCGTTATCGCTTCATTTTCTGTAGGCCACGTAGTAGTCCGCCTCTAACATCACACCATCTTCAAAGAAGTGATGTGTGAAGTAGATATTGCCTTCATTATCCAGGGACGGCTCGGCGGCAAATTGGGAGACGATGAGCTCGGGCTCCTGCCATTCGCCGTCGACCTTCTTCGACCTGAAAATGGCCGGTGTGCCCAGATATGTTCTGGTAAACCATAGCTCGTTACCGTCCTGGGTGATGAACGGCCAGCCTTCATTGTCTGACGTGTTGACCGCCTCGACATTTTCCGGCTCCTGCCATTCACCATCTACATACCTGGTAACCCAGATGTCGTATTGTCCTTTGCCGCCGGCCCTGCCGGAATGGAAATACATCTCCGTTCCATCAGCGGTAATATGAAGCTCTCCAATCTCGTAATCGACGTTAAGCTTCTGGCCGGCGTTCTGCCAGTTTGTCCAGCAGCAGTCCTGGAGTTCAGCGGTCCACATATCCACTCCCCGGTAATTGCCCTCGCGGGCCGAGCAGAACCACATCTCATCGCCCCGGACAAAAGGGGCGCCATCCAGCGCTAAGTGACACTCATCCTGTAGCCATACTCTTTGCGGTTGTTGCCATTGCCCGTTTACTTTGTTTGACACGTAGATGCCGGTGACATCGTCGAGAATCTGTTTGTCGGGCGGTACCGTGACGTCCGGAGTAAACCAGATGTAGAAGGTA
The DNA here is from genome assembly GCA_046483735.1 of Dehalococcoidia bacterium. GTDB lineage: Bacteria > Chloroflexota > Dehalococcoidia > GIF9 > AB-539-J10 > RBG-13-51-36. The sequence continues at coordinate 4,188 of JAWOCP010000032.1, read as the reverse complement.
TTCCCATCCGGCATGATGAATCCGGAATCTTCGGCGCCGGCAGTGTTTATGGGATAGGGCATGGGTACGGGTTGTTCGTATTCTTCCGAATGCAATATCGGGGGATGAGCGTCGGTTTCCGGCGTGATTTTCGCCTGGCCGGCAGGTATCTTGCTTTCCCGGTCGATATCGGGATATTCGCAGTCCTCTGCCGGACACCCCGGTGCCACGACCAGTACCAGCAGCAAAATCAACGCCAGTGCAATATGGATGCTTTTCGTCATGCTAACCTCCAATTTCCATATTATGCTCCGGGCCGGCGGAGCGGAGAATTCGATTGCCATATTCCGGTTTCACATTCTGAGGACATAATACCTGATTTGTACCGGGTCTGACCGGTGTGGTGTCCCCGGAATTCGGCATAATACCATAAGCCACAGTGGGAAGTGTCAATACCTCGCCGGTTGCCGGGCAAGGAGGCAGTAGCCTTTTCCGATTGAAAACCAGCCCCCGCTCAGTTTGTCCACCGAAACTGTGCGGTGTCGCCAGAACCTTTCTAGAATGCACCTGAGAGGCCCGAGAAAGGGCATTAGGCCTTCTGCACGATGAATTCCCCTCGTCTCGACGGCAAAGCCGCTAGAAATCCCGTTTTCTGTCCCTGTCCACTGTGGCCCGGCCTTCAGGTGGAGCTCATGGCATAATGGGCCAGCCCAGCCTGTATCATTTCGCATCAGTGATAAGGGCAGCCCTGTCTATTCACCGGCGAGGCCTGAATAGCCTTTGCCACCATCTTTGCTTAGTGGTCTGCTTAGGGGCTTCCAGAAGCAATAATCGTTCCTGGAGCCACTCTGCTTTCGCTTTCCAGTAGCCGACTTCCTGGGATAGTTGCTCTATTCTATTGATAAGGGGCTGGGTTGATATGGTATTGTCTGATGATGGCCTGGTGAGCAGGGGCAGGTCGTCGATGATGTAGGAGTCCCCGAACTTGGAAGGCACAAGTCTGGCCTTGATCTTGCCGGACTTGATATAGCGGCGGACGGTAACTACTGACACCCCCAGAGCGTTGGCAGCCTCTCTCAGTGTATAGCCCTTCATCGATAATATTGTAACACCTCAGTCAATGCCGTTGAAATAGGGCTTATAAGGTCTGATCAAGGTGGACAACCATGTCGACCGGAGAAACAGGGGTGATAGTTATGACCACTGCTCAGAGAAACACGTCAGGTTTTTCTTAGAGGAAGGAATACCTTATACCCCACGAAGACAAGCACAGCCAGGGTGGCGGCGATGCCGGCAAATCTCAGTATGTTGCCCAGGTCATAGGGTACGGTTGCATAGATCATTGTCCCCAGGCCGCCCAGAATCAGACCGGCCCCGAAGATATCCGACTTGCGTTGAATGAAGGTGCCCCCGATGGCAAGTAGGACCCCCAGAGGTAAGACAATGAAGAACATGTTCTTGTCACGTACTGCTGCTTCCTGGCGGTATGCTTCCTCGACCTCCAGCCATTCCTGCTGCCACTCATCCCATTCCTGCTGCCACTGCTCGTACTCAGGGCTATCGTAAGGTGGCTGGGGTCCCAGCCATGCCGGGTATTCGGGATATTCCGGGTATGGAGGAGCGGGATAGAAAGCGTCGACGCCGGCGATGACGAGCAGGACAAGCAGGACCGCTATAGCCACGACATATACGACTTTGATGATACGCATCTATTCACCCCCTCGAGGGTTGATCAACCAGGTCCCTCTCCGCGTCTCAGGTGACGCCTCTGCCGACCTCACCTGGTCTCTATTGCCTCGTGATTTCATTATACTCCCGGCTGCCATGGAATAAAAGCAGCGCCGCAAATGCAACCTTTCTCGACCTCTCGCATTACAGTAATCGAGGGGTATTTGAAAGCGTAGTTGCCCCGATTTGTGGGGCAAGAAGAGCTGTCAAAAATGTAGTTGCCCGATTTATCGGGCTCGCTCATAACAGGCAGCTGTATCTGTTGATTTCCCCTCTTAAAATAATAGGGGTTAGGGGAGTTATGAGTAAGGAAATAACCCCCTTCATTTTAAGGGGGGATGCTGGAGGTGAAAATCCCGGCTTGTCGGGAGAAGAACGGCCGAAACTGCATGGAAAAATCAAAACTAGGCTGACCATATACGAGGCTGTTTAGAAATGTAGTGAGAGGCTTTAGCCTCGTGCAAAGGGGCACAGCACGACCCCCGACTCGTAGTCGGGGCAGGCTCTGAAGGGTCGCACTACAAAAATCTTGATGTGAGGGGCTTCACAAATGCCGGAAAATGAACGGAAAATCAAAATTAAGCAGTCCACTAAGAGGAGGTAAGAAATGAAGATGAGGTTACTTATTGCCGCCGGCGTAGTGGTGGCAGCCGTTCTGATTATCTACGCGGTCCTGGCGGGAACATCTTCTCCGGTCCACCTGGAATTCGATTTTTGTCAGGGTGCACAGGGCTGGCAAGCCGGCTTTGCCGAGTACTCGCCGGAGATGGAGGACATGATGCAGCTCGAGGCAGGGATAAGACCGTTGCCGTCTGAATTGGAAACCGGTTGCACCGGCTACTATTTGCAGGGGATGAACCGCCCGGACGACCTTTTCATGTTTCTCAAGCGCGGCCTGGGTCCCGATGACGGCATAGTTCCCGGTCAGGAGTATCGCCTGACGTTCACCATCGTCTTTGCCTCGAATGCACCCAGCGGTGCCGTCGGCATCGGTGGCCCGCCCGGCGAAGCAGTGTTTCTGAAGGCAGGTGCTGCGGCCATCGAGCCCGAGGCCTATCTTGACCCTAATATAGACTGCTACGTCATGAATGTTGACAAGGGGGGACTGGGCGCTACCGGTGAGGGGGAAGCAGGCTCGATAGTCGGGCACATAGCCAACGGTCTTTCTGCCGAGGAGGTAGACATGGAGAATCCGTCCTACGTTTCCCTGGTGCGACAGCACGAACATACGTTTACAGTCACCGCCGGTCCCGACGGGGAACTCTGGTTGCTGGTAGGCACAGACTCCGGATTTGAGGGTCTTACCGGCATCTACTATCAGAGCATAGAAGTTACCCTGAAACCGGCGATATTGTAGTCCTTACCATTGACGGGGTTCTATAATTTCAGCGGGAAGTCAGTCATCATGAAAAGAAGTGCAGCAGTCTGTATCGTTGTCTCCGTCATATTCTTGGCAGTTGCCCTGTTCAGTTACTTCTATGAATCCAGGTCAACCGGGCTTCTGCCGGTGATAACCTATCCATTGCGCGCTTACACTATTCCGTTCGCAATCGTAGGCGCAATCCTTGCCTCCTGTGGCATCTTCATTCAGAAAAGCAAGAGGAAATAGATGGTTCTCAAGTTCCTCATGGTCTTTCTCTCTCTGGGTTTCGTAACGAAGATTTTGGGAGAGGTAGTCCACGAGGTCGTGGGCCATGGTCTATTCGTTTTGGCGTTTGGGGGCAAAATAACAAGCATGAAAATCTCTTTGCTCTGGCCCTATGAGCTATCCCATATCGGATTCACGCCGCCACCCGGCGGTTTCCTGCCCTGGCAGAGGGTCTTAGTGGATGGCGGCGGCATACTAATGTGCCTGGTAGTTTCCTTCATATTACAGACCATCTTGCTGTTGAGCTTCTCCAAAAGGGCAAATTGGGTGGTCTCATCGCTGTTTTTCTGGCTGGCTTTCTGGACATTCATAAACCCGGCTGGATACCTTGTTGTAGGGGGTGTCAGGCCGTTCGGCGACATTGCCGACCTCATATCTGCGGGAGTCATGACCCGGGAGCTGGCTTTCATTCTGGGACTTCTGGTATTTCTCGTCAGCCTCTTTTCACTATCCATAATACTGAGTAATGTGTTGAGGAAAGCCGGGGTTAACCAGGACGCAAGATGGAGTATCGTTCTCTTCTGGCTTATAGTTCCCCTGCTGACACTTGTCAACGTTGCCGGTCAGGGCCAGCCGTTGCACATTGCCTTCCTGGGTTTTATTCCGGTTCTGGCAGCATGCGCCGGACTTCTACTGCATAATGCAATCTTATCTCGCAGACAGAAAAGAAAAACGCGTGCCTGAAAGAAGCAGAATCTGAGATATTGTTCTGGGGACGCGATACCTGATTCGTGGTAGGCCTGGAATGGCAGGGTATCCCTGGAATTCGCTAGGGCATTGCCTTGACGGCCACAATAATCTCGGCAGGCAACCGGAATATCCTGACCTTTTCC
>JAWOCP010000148.1:0-14296 GCA_046483735.1 Dehalococcoidia bacterium | reverse complement strand
GGTGGCGGTAGTCAGGCAGCAGTCTAAACAAATTGCCGAAGAGCAGGATTTGGATTATATTATTAGCGATGGACCACCTGGTATTGGCTGTCCCGTCATTTCATCTCTATCTGGAGCAGGATTGGCTCTTCTGGTGACTGAGCCAAGCCTTTCTGGAATGCACGATTTAGAGAGAGTGCTTGGCGTCTGCCGCCACTTCGGTGTTCCCGCCGTGGTCTGCATCAACAAGTATGACCTGAACGAGGAAAACACAGGGCAGATTGAGAGCCAGTGCCTCAGCCAAGGGATTGAGGTAGTAGGAAGAGTGCCTTTCGATAATGTTGTTACTGAATCAATTGTCCGGGGAGTGCCGGTAGTGGAATACTCCGATGGTAACGTGACCCGGGAGATAGAAAGAATGTGGCACACACTCTCCATGATGTTAACAAACGGCAGCAAGGGGTGACATGCTATGCCAATCTATGAATATGAGTGTCTTAAATGCGGCGAACGCTTCGAGCTCCGACGAAGCATGAGCGAGAGCGACCGTGAAACAAAATGCCCCCGGTGTGGGACGGAGAATCCACGCCGCGTTCTTTCAGCCTTTGCTACGACTTCTGGCGGCTCCTGTGCTCCAAGCAGCCCGACCTGAAGCGTCGGATAGTGAGGTGGTCTGCCTCATGCGGAAAAAATCTTAACAGGAGGACAAAAACATATGCCAATTTACGACTTCGCGTGCCTGGAGTGCGGCAAGGTGTCAGAGGTGCTTATCCGAGGTGGTGAACAACCCTCTCGCTGCCCTGATTGCGGGAGCGATAACCTTGAAAGGCAATTATCTTCATCCTACATGGTTAAGGCTGGCAGTCAGGCTCCCGGTACCACCTGTTGTGGCCGCGGCGAGCGTTGTGACGCGCCGCCCTGCTCCACGGGGGACAGCTGTCACAGGCACTAAGGGATTGAAAACAAGAAACAGTAAACGGAGGTTACTATGAGGTACGCGATACCGGTAAGCGGCGGGGTGTTATCGCCGCACTTCGGTCACTGCGAGTATTTCGCCTTGATCGATGCTGATGAAAGTAAGAAGGAGATAATTGGGAAAGAGCTTATCCCATCGCCGGAGCACCAGCCGGGACTTCTTCCAGGGTGGCTGGCAGAACAAGGCGTTACGTTCGTAATTGCCGGCGGCATGGGGTCCCGGGCACAAAGCCTTTTCCAGCAAAACCGCATAGGGGTCATTATAGGCGCCGTGGAAAGTGACCCGGAGAAAGCGGTTCTGAGTTATCTCAACGGCCAACTGGCTACAGGGAATAACATTTGTGACCACTAATAGATAGAAATGGAGGCAAACCTATGGCAACTGAAGAGCAAGTAAGAGAGAGCCTGGAGGCGGTGCTGGTGCCTGCTATCAAACGCAGCATAGTCGGCATGAACCTTGTGCGTGAGATCAGCACTGCCGATAAGAAAGTAAACGTTACTCTGGCATCAACAGGACTGGTTCCGGGCGCACAGGAATGGGTCAAGACCAAGGCCAGGGAAGTGCTTGAGGAACTGCCCGAAGTCAATGAGGCGAACATAGAATACATCGATGCCAAGGCAAAGGACCTTAACGAAATAGACCACATTGTTGCCGTGATGAGCGGCAAAGGAGGCGTAGGCAAGTCTCTGGTATCAAGTCTGCTTGCCATCGCTCTGAAACGTAACGGATATGAGGTGGGCATTCTCGATGCCGATATTACGGGGCCGAGCATACCTAAAATGTTCGGGCTCAACGACCGGCCCAGTGGCAACGAAGGTGGAATCCTGCCGGTACTATCGAGATCGGGGATTGAAGTCATGTCCATCAATCTTCTCCTGCCCAGTGAGGATGACGCCGTTATCTGGCGCGGTCCTCTAATTGGAAATACCATCAAGCAGTTCGGCGAAGATGTACTGTGGGGCAGGCTCGACTATCTGATTGTTGACCTGCCACCAGGAACTGCCGATGCGCCGCTCACGCTGATGCAGTCCTTTCCAATCTCCGGGGTAATCGTTGTCTTCACCCCTCAAGACCTGGTTGAAATGATTGTGCGCAAGGCGGTGAACATGGTCCGGAAGATGGAAAAACGCGTTCTGGGCGTGGTCGAGAATATGAGTTACCTCTATGTGCCCGAAATAGACAAGAAGATTGAGGTCTTTGGCCGGAGCCGGGGAGAGGAGATGGCCCGTGCCGTCGATGCCCCGTTCCTGGGGCAGTTGCCCATAGACCCGAAGCTAGCCAGGCTCTGCGATGAGGGCGAAATCGAACGCTATGACGATGAAATCGTCGCCAGGCTGGGTGAATCTCTGGTACAGGCGGTGTCTGCTGGCAGCAAATAAACAGGAGGCGAAAGAATGTCCACTGACTCTGAGGGACTTCAGGAATTGATTTTGGCTGATGCCCGTAATATCTATTCTGAGACTGTTGTTGACCACGCCATGGCACCGAGGAACCTGGGCGTAATGCAAGACGCCGACGGATTTGGGAAGTTGACGGGCCCCTGCGGCGACACAATGGAAATATGGCTCAAGGTCAACAATGACGTAATTGCCCGTGCTGCTTTCATGACCGATGGTTGCGGTCCCAGCATTGCCTCCGGCAGCATGGTTACTGAGCTGGTCAAAGGCAAGAGCATCACCGAAGCCCAGAAAACGACGCAGCGCGATGTACTGGACGCCCTGGGCGACCTGCCGGACGAAAGCAAGCATTGCGCTTTGCTGGCGGCAAATGCCCTCAAAGCGGCGGTAAGAGACTACCTCGCAACGAAACGAGAGCCCTGGAAAAGACCGTACCGCAAATATTAAGGAGGATAGCAAGATGCCTCCCGTTGTTTCGATAGTCGGCAAATCGGGTTCAGGTAAGACTGTTGTTATTGAAAGGCTGATCGGGGAATTGAGCTCGCGGGGTTACCGCGTGGCTACCATCAAGCATGCTCCCCGAGGCGCCACGTTTGATGAGCCAGGTAAGGATAGCTGGCGCCATATTGAAGCGGGGAGCAAGACTGTGGTAGTTAGCTCGCCAGATAATATCGTACTGGTGAAGCCTGTTTCTGAAGACACTTCCATTGAAGAGATAGTGCGATTCTTGGGCGAGGACTACGATATCATCCTCACCGAAGGATTCAAGCAGGGGAATGCTCCCAAGATAGAAGTCCATCGGAGGGACGCCGGTGCGCCTCTAAAGGATATCAAGAAGCGTATAGCCATAGTCACCGACGAACCGTTGGAAACTAAGGCCCGGCAGTTCTCATTTGAAGACAATAAGAGTCTGGCTGACTTGTTAGAGAGAGGTTTTGTCAAGCCACAGAAAGAGCGAATCTCTCTGTACGTCAATAATGATCCAGTGACTTTGACCACTTTCCCCAAGCAGATTATTGCGAATGTGCTTGTGGCCATGGTCTCATGCCTCAAGGGAGTGGGGGAAATCAGTAGTCTCCAGATTTTCCTGAGGAAGGAATAAGCGTGGCAGTGAAGGACTATTATCAGCTTCTTGGTCTAAGCACAAACGCCAGTCCTGAAGATATCAAGAAAGCCTTCCGCCGACTGGCTTTCCTTTATCATCCTGACCGCAACCCTGGAAATACTACGGAAGCGGAGGTCAAGTTCAAAAAGATAAATGAGGCTTATGAAGTGCTTGGCAATGATCAACGGAGGCGCCAGTATGATTATTTGACCGGCTATAGGCGAAGCCAGACTGAGAGGGGCAGAGTGAATACGGTTTTCAGCGACAGCGTGTACGACTTTACTTTTAACAGTCTTGACGAGCTGTTAAGGATTCTTGCCACGTTGAATGTCGACGTTAGTGAGTTATTCGTGGAGCAGCGTAAAGGCTGCGGCAAATTCCGTCGGGGTCGTCAATGCTGGCGTCAACATTGGCGCTAAATCGCGTAGTGCATTTATGGGCTTCAGTTTAAGTCTAAAGGTTAAGTAGTAAGATGGCAATTATTTACGGCCCTGTTGCTTCATGGCGCCTGGGCAGGTCGCTGGGTATAGACCTTCTGAATACAAAGAGGAAAGTCTGCACCTTTAACTGCATCTATTGTCAGTTAGGCGAAACCAGCCAGTTTTTCGTCGAGCCAGAGGAATTCATCATCTTGAAACAGCTACGTAGCGAGCTTGAGTCACTTAGCCCGATAGAGGCTGACTACGTTACTTTCTCTGGCATGGGTGAACCCACCCTGGCCAGTAACCTGGGTCAGGCGATTGAGCTTGCAAGGTCAATTCTGGATTTGCCCGTAGCTGTGCTCACGAACTGTTCCCTCATGTGCCGGGAAGATGTCAGGCAGCAGCTTACTCATGCTGATGTGGTAGTAGCTAAGCTTGACGTACCAAACGAAGAGTTGTTTTCCATGGTCAATAGACCGGATTCCAGCTTGCGATTCGATGCTATAGTGGACGGCATGAGGCGATTCAGAAGCACATACCTGGGCAAACTAGCCCTTCAGGCGATGTTTGTTCGCGCTAATGAGGGTTATGCCGAAGAGATAGCAAATCTGGCCCAAAGCATTTTACCCGACGAGGTGCAAATAAATACTCCACTGCGCCCATCCAAGGTGAAACCCTTGCCACCTGAAAATATCGCAAACATACAAGCGAATTTCAGTAATCTTCGGAATGTAGTCACTGTATATGAAGCGCCAAGACGTGAAGCGAGGCCGATTAATCCTGCGGAGACACTGCGTCGGCGCCCCGACCTTAACGACAGTGTTGGTTCTTTCAGATTGCATGGAGGCTAAGTTAGAAGTCGAACTCACTCCAGACGAAGAAGAAATCAAGCCTAGTGCTGGGGCAACAATCACCATCATCTACGACAACAACCAGTATGATAGGCGACTCACCCCGGCTTGGGGCTTTTCCTGCATGGTCAAAGTCCCCGAGAAGACTATCCTGTTTGATACTGGAGGCGACGGAAGCATCCTGCTGGGCAACATGAAGAAGCTGGGTATCAGGCCTTCTGAGATAGATGTCATAGTCTTATCTCATATACATGGTGATCATACCGGAGGACTGAAGGAATTTCTGAGGCATAATAGCCAGGTGACCGTCTATCTGCCGCGTTCGTTCCCAACGCGGATAAAGCAGGATATCGGAGCCTGCGGAGCAGAAGTCAAGAACGTACATGAGCCCGGGGAACTATTCGAGGGCGTTTTTACCACGGGGGAGCTGGATGGAGGGATAGAAGAGCAATCACTGCTGGTCAAAGTCTCAGAGATGTTTTGCTTAATAACCGGCTGCGCCCACCCGGGCATAATTAACATCACAAAGAAAACGAAGGAAACTGCAGGCAAAGAGATCTACCTAGCAATAGGTGGTTTCCATTTAAGTGGGGCATTTAGCTCACAGATTAGCTATATAGCAGAAAGCCTGCGCCGATTAGGATTGCTCAGGGTAGCCGCATGCCATTGTAGCGGCGACACAGCGAGAAGATTGTTTAACGATTACTTCGGGAAAGACTACATTAATTGTGGCGCGGGCAAGGAAATAACAATCAAGTAGGACGCCTTGTGTGAACGTAGCTGAAACATTGGCTGAACTTAAGGCAATTGTAGGAAAGGGACTGTCCCCGGCAGCTATTCCAAAAGTCAGGGAAGTCCTGGTCGGGCTCAAGGAGGGAGGATGTCGGTGATACCCGAAGGTCATCTCCCTTCAAACACGAACGGGATGGTTATCGTTCGTCAGCGTCAGGCGGCATCTCCTTTGTAAGCAATGCTGGCACATGTCTAGAGGTATAAGTAAGCGGTGACAGCCATGATGAGGCGCCATGGAAAGCCGCATAGTGGCCACGAAAAGTGTTTCCACAGGAAGAGGAGAGGCAGGGAAATCTACTTTTGTCGCCCCTGTAAGCAGATACCTGAAACCTGCAACATTGCTTGTTGATCTCGATCCCGACCTCCTTCTTGTCGACATGCTTGGCCTCGATTTTCACGAGGAAAAGAAGAGGACCGTTTGCGACCCACTGTACGTTATCATTGAAAGAAGAAAAAGCAAGATGAGTCCGCCATTACCACGCACGGTGAAATGGAATCTTTCCTATGGAGCGATTGCTTATACGAAGAAGGAGGTATTGACCTCACCACCCTAGGAACAAAACTCACTGAAGGCTGTCTTTGTGCTCCAGACGAGACAGTCAGGAGGACGATTCCCAAGCTAGCTAAAGACTATGCTAACTCGGTGGTAGAATCACCAGCTGAGGTGGAACATCCGAAGCGGAACATAGTATCAGACATAAATGACCTCTTTATCCGATACGACCCCTCTGACAAATCTCTGAAGCACATCAGGAGGATCAAGGAAATTATGAAGCAAGTGCGAATGTAATACAGCGACTTTTGCTTGGTGGCAAACCACGACTGTCACGAAAAGACAGAGGGCTATTTGCAGAATACGGGTGAAATCTACCTGGGCAAAATAGACTACGAACCTAATGTAAAGCAATATGAGCTGGAAAATAGATCTCTTCTTGACTTACCTGGGGGTTTCCCTGCTGCACTGTGTACAAAGGGGATCTTAGTGAAGGCAGGCCATAAGGTTCAGAAGTGAAATAGCTAGGCGGCCTAGCCTTTTTACTTAGGCCAGACCTTAGTTAACCTTCAGTGGCATCAGTGCCAGATTATGCGCAATCCCAAGGAAATGTAGGCTGATAAACAACTCCCAATCGTCGCCTTGACAAAATGAAAAGGAATTGTCATACTGTTATGTGAGAATGATAATCAATCGCAACCAGCACAAATGAAACCCAGACTGGTCACACCACAGCGAAGGCTTCTCCTGAATATTATACAAGGAGCTGGAAGGCATCTGGATGCTAAGGAACTATATCGTCGAGCTAGTGAGATGGATCCCAACATCAGCCTAGCCACAGTTTACCGCAATCTTCGCGTATTTGAGAAACAAGGCCTGATAAACCAAAGGCATCTGGGCCAGGTACGCTGTTACTATGAGATGAAAGACGGAGGAGAACACCAGCATTTAGTATGCCGTGGGTGCGGGCAAATCATTGAGTTTGAAAGCCCCCTGATTCGCAAATTGCTAGCAGAGGTGCAACGCAAAAATAACTTCTCTGTGAGAAAGATCGAGCTGCATCTGGAAGGTTATTGCCGCAAATGCAAGGAGGAGGGGAGGTAACTTCCTGCGGACACAACTATGACCGAGGCCACTATGGTAGTTCAGACAGTGGGTAAGGGACGAGCCATGAAAGGGGAAGAGATTGACGAGCTTTGTATAGATTGGCTGAAGGAGAATTATGGCGAGGAGCTTGCGAGAGAATACCAACCTCACCCCTTACCAATTAGCATGTGGAATAGCCTTGCACTCAACAAAGCTCTGGAGGCTTTGATGCACGATTTGTGCATGGTTCTTGGCCGTGATGAAAGATTTGGGGCTGTAGAATATTTTGAGCCCAGAGGGGAGCTGAAGTTGTCACATGACAGGCCTCCAATTCCGCAGGTTTTTCTACAGGCCTTTACCGAAGCTCATGAAAAAATGTGAGAAACCGGCACAGCGACATCAAGATGCCACTGTGCATAGGGCAGGAGACTTATCGTAGTAGATATGCGCCATGTTCTGTGGTTACTGTAAACAGAGGGGAAAGATGTTGGAGCCAAAATTGAAGGTTGCAGTGGACTATGGAAAGTGTCACCCCGAGAGATGCGACAAAGGACTTTGTGCTGTTGTTCTTGAATGTCCCACTAAGCTGTGGAGGCAAGAAGAGCCGTACGATTTGCCCTATCCCATTCCGGGATTTTGCCAGGATTGCGGCATATGCGTTGAGTCTTGCCCTATGAACGCGATTTGGATGCTGTGAGCCAAGCTCATGTTGTATGTTCACATTTTACATAGCAAAAAGGGAGTCCTGAAATGGATGTATTGGAGGCAATTAGGAACAGAAGAAGCATCAGAAAGTACAAGAGACTACCTGTACCGGAAGAGCAAGTCATGCAGATCCTAGAAGCAGCGAGATGGGCTCCATCAAGGGGCAATAGCCAGCCTTGGAAATTCATAACCCTAAAGAATGCCCAGACACTGATGGCCCTTGCTGAGGCTATCCCAACAGGCAGATTCATGGCTGAAGCGCCCTTGGCGATTGCAGTAGTGATTGATCCCAAGGTCTCAAAGGATCCAGAGCAAGACGGAGCAGCAGCAACTCAGAATATGTTGTTGGCAACACATGCACTTGGCTTAGGAGCATGCTGGATCAGCGTTCACGGCACGGGCTGCGAAGAGAGAACAAAGCAGCTGCTACAAATCCCTGACGAAGAGTGGTTGCTATCGATAGTCTCCATCGGTCATCCTGCCGAAACGCCTGAGAAAGAAAGGAAGAGACTGGACGAAATTGCTTTCCCTGATAAATATGGCCTTCGCTAGATAGATAGACTGTTCCTGATATGGCCATTGCTGCAAAATCCATCAGAACAGTCGGGCGTGGGAAGAGAAATATACAATACTCTAGGCCGCCAAGAACGAGAGGCATGCTGATGGTTTTCTGGCGATGCTCGGCCAGAGGTGTATTCTCCGCGACTGGGGTCAGAAGTAGAAATTGGGTGTTAACCGTGAAAATCCAAGTTTTGCCATGGCTAAGGCATCTGAGCGATGGGAAAGTTAGATTGAACTAGAATGCTGGTGATTATCGAAATTCCAGGGCGTAAATTCAATACCTACGAAATTAACGTAGTTCAAGAAGAGCACTTATGTGGTAAAAGGGGCTTTAATGATAAGGTTGACTGCCTGATAACCAGCCTAAAAGGAACTGGACTTACGAGCCCCAAGCTGTGTTCGCTTACCAAAGCGACCGGAGCAAAGGCATTGTTGTATGAACTCAGGCTTCCTTTATTCCGAAGCAAGGAGGGTGCTCCTCATGAATAAATACAAAGTCATGTTCTTGCCTGACCAAAAAGAAGCGGAGGTGGACGAAGGCGCCAGCCTGTTTGAGGCAGCCGAAAAGGTCGGGGTTTACCTCAACAGCCTTTGCGCTGGGGAAGGTGTCTGTGGCAAATGTCGGGTGCAGGTAATCAAAGGCAACCTAAAAGCGGACAAGAACGCAATTGCTTTCTTTACTAAGGAAGAGATAAAGAACGGCTACGTCCTAGCCTGCCAGTCAATTGTAAATGACAACCTAGAGGTGCTGGTGCCGCCGGAGTCCCGCCTTGAGGAAGAACAGATCATGATAGAGTCCCGACTCGAGGGACAAAAAGAGTGGCAAAAGACGACACCGATTACCTATAGCCAACCTGAGTGGGTTGCGGTGGCTAAACGGCCATATGAGCCAGCATCTTATTTCGAGCCCCTAGTGACTAAACTCTACCTGGAGCTTCCCGAACCAACAAGCGAGGACAACATCCCCGACACAGGCCGTATGACACTGGAACTGAAGAAAAAGCTCAGATATCCGTACTACGAGGTCCCTTTGAGCTGCCTTCGAGACCTTTCCGTAAAGCTCCGCCGTAGTAGATGGAAAGTCACCGTCACTGTAGCCAGTCATAATGAGATAGGGAAAATATTGCAGATAGAAGAAGGGAACACTACAGATAAGAACTATGCTGTCGCCGTTGATGTGGGCACCACCACAGTTGTTGCTCAATTAGTTAGCCTCAAGACAGGCCAGGTTATGGGTGTAGAGGGGAATCATAACCTACAAGCTAGGTATGGCGAGGATGTGCTTTCCCGAATTGCTTACGTCTGTGGTAAGGGCTCCACGGATGCGCTTCAGAAAGTGGTGGTGGAGAATATCAACACCCTGATCCAGTCCTTGGCCCAGAAGAAAAGCATCAATGTTCAAGATATCACCTGCATCGTTGCTGCTGGAAACACGACCATGAGCCACCTCTTACTTGGTTTAAGTCCCTGCTCCATCAGAGATGACCCCTATGTCCCCACTGTGGATATATATCCTCAAATCCAAGCAAGGGAACTCGGCATCGATATAAATCCTTACGGGCTAGTATGGGTAATGCCCAACGTTGCCAGTTATGTAGGGGGTGACACGGTGGCTGGTATTCTCGCCTGTGGTCTGGCGGATAAGCCCGAGATGACCTGCCTTATTGACATCGGTACCAATGGTGAGATTGTCATTGGCAATAATGAATGGATGCTCTCTTGCTCTGCCTCGGCTGGCCCCGCCTTTGAAGGCGGTGATATGAAGTGCGGCATGAGGGCGACACGCGGTGCAATTCAGAAGGTAGAGATAAACGACGGCGAAGTAAACTATGAGACAATCAGCAATGCCAAGCCAAGGGGAATCTGTGGCTCCGCTCTTATTGATGTGATCTATGAGCTAACCAGAAACAGGATAATAGATATTGACGCCAGATTCAACCCTGCGCTCAAGGATAAGCGTCTCATTCAGGGCGAGGGTGAAATGGAATATATGTCGTTGCTTTCCCCCAGGAAACGGAGACAGGTCAGCCACTAGTCATAACTCAGACGGATATTGACAACGTAATGAGATCCAAGGGGGCGATCTTTGCTGCCATCAAGTCCCTCATTGATTACGCTGGTCTTAACTTCGACCATCTGGAGAGGATTTATGTCGCCGGAGGATTTGGAAATTACCTTGATGTTGAGAAGGCTATCGGCATAGGATTGTTGCCCGACGTCCCGAGGGAGTGCGTAGAATTCGTAGGTAACAGCTCGCTTATGGGAGCACGCATGGCTCTCATTTCTTGCCATGCCTGGGAGAAGGCTGTCATTATCTCCCAATCAATAACCAATGTCGAGCTCTCCAAGTTTGCCCCTTTCAGTGACGAATACATGGCAGCTCTTTATGTACCACATATAAATAGGGAGTTCCTTTTTCCGTCAGTCAAATTTCCACCATGACAGGAAAAGCTTCAAGGGCTAGGCGTTGAGAATGGTAATGAGCTTGCTTAGAAAATCAAATTAGAGGATACAATAGTTGTGCCGAGTTGAGAGCGATGAGGTCGAACTTGAGGACAAAAAGTACTTGATCATTCTTAAAGATAGAAATGCTCGCTGTAGTTCAATAACAATAATCCAAGGAGTTTAGCACATGGCTTACAAAATTACTGAAGAGTGCATCGCTTGCGGTGCTTGTGCTATGGAGTGTAAGAATGGAGCAATCTCAGAGGGAGAAGAAATTTATGTAATTGACACCGATAAGTGCACTGAGTGCGTGGGCAATTTCGAATCACCTAAGTGTGCTGAGGTGTGCCAGGTAGATGCCTGTGTGTCCGATCCAGACTGTCTGGAAAGCCGAGAGGAACTGCTTGCCAAATGGCACAGGTTATATCCAGGCGAAACTCCAGCATTCACCTAAACTACGGGGGAAAGACGGTTAATGGCAAGATATGAAGTAATCATTATCGGAGGTGGTCCTGCCGGGCTTACGGCAGGCCTCTACACATCGCGAGCAGCGCTCAAGAGCTTGCTAACAGAGCGTGGCATAATCGGAGGCCAGATAATAAATGCCACTCTGGTGGAGAATCATCATGGTTCTCCTCAGGGTATCTCTGGTGCCGGGCTAGGCTTGCTCATACACCAACAGGCAGTCCAATATGGCCTGGAGGTATCCTAAGAAGGAGAAGGCAAAAGACATTCAATATGGCAATAATTGAGCCTTTTGACCGGCACTATACAGAGTACGAGAACTGGTTTGAGGACAATAGCCTCACCTATCAGTCAGAACTGGCTGCACTAAAAGGGTTTATCCCACATTACAAAATGGGAATCGAAATAGGCATAGGGAGTGGAAGATTTGGTGCCCCGCTGGGTATCGAAGTTGGGATCGACCCCTCACCCAGAATGAGAGAAATAGCAAAGAGCCGCGGACTTGAAGTTTGTGGCGCTGTCGCAGAAGCCCTGCCCTTTAGCGATGGCGTCTTCGGTTTCGCCTTAATGGTGACCACCATCTGTTTTCTGGATGATGTGGAAGCCGCCCTCAAAGAGGCATGCAGGGTAATAGAGCCTGCTGGCTCTGTCATAATCGGATTCATTGACAAGGACAGTCCTCTTGGAAAATTGTATCAGCAACGTAGGGAGGAAAGCGTATTTTACGATGTGGCTACTTTCTATTCGGTGTCTGACATTGTCTCCCAGTTGCGGAAAGCAGGTTTCAAGGCTTTCAATTTTGTCCAAACGATATTCCATAATTTGGCAGAGATAAGTGACATTGAGCCGACAAAGGAGGGCTATGGTGAAGGGTCATTTGTTGTTGTCAGAGCAACGAAGCAAAAACTGGCGGAATACAGGCCTGTGCAAAACAAACCCTTTTTTGCCAATAGGACAGGAGAATGCTCACAAACTCAGTCCCATCAATAGATTTCAATAAGTGCCACCCGGACAGGTGTGATCACGGGATTTGTGCTGCCGGTGATGCGTGTCCACATAGGGCTTTCTGTCAAGAGCAGCCGTATGACTTTCCTATGCATATTGCAGCTATGTGTGCAGGCTGTGGCTCCTGTGTAGCGGCGTGTCCTTCAAGAGCAATACGCATGTTATGAAGCAGTGAGCAACTCACAACCTTGCCAATGGAAGGGAGGCAAGCAACGGATGGATAGAGGTGATATCAAAACAAAGACTAAGAAAATCTACGAAGTTTTGCCGCAATTGGATGATCAGAAATGTGGGTACAGAAGCTGTGGAGAATTTGCAAGGGCAGTAGCTGAAGCAAAGGCACCATGTTATGGCTGTGTTAGCGGTGGATCGCAGGTGGCCGCCAAGGTGTGCGATATTATGGGCGTCGAACTTCCCCAAGAGGGAGTCCCTCAGTTTGGCCCTGCCATTGGAGTATACCGGCCTGGATTGGGTGGGCCGGGAGGCATGGGTGGAGGTATGAGCCAGCACCTAGGCAGAGGTCGAGGCATGGGTAGGCGCTGCACTACGGGCAGGAGGTTTGGCGGAGGTCGGCGTGGACGATGAAAAGCGACGAACACGTAGCAGATTCTCTAATCGTCGGAGGTTGAAAGAAGAATACCGATGAACGGAGGAGAGTAAATGAAAGTACTAGTCTGTGGTAAAGGGGGGTGTGGAAAAAGCACGATTGTGGCTCTTTTGGCCAAAGAGCTGGCACGAAGAGGAAACAAGGTATTGGTGATTGACAGCGACGAGTCAAATATTGGTCTTCATAGCCGTCTAGGAATGCAGAAACCTGCCGATTTCATGAATTACTTTGGGGGCAAGAAACTTCTATTTGAAAAAACTAAAGAGATGAAAAATAGATGGAGACTAGATGCCCTGCCCAGCAATTATCTAGCTGAGAAAGGAGATATCAAGCTTTTGTCGGTGGGTAAGATTTATGAATTCGGCGAAGGATGCGCCTGTCCGATTAATGCTCTTTCCTCAAAGTTTCTGGAAACCATGGATTTGGAGGATGGCGAATTCCTGATTGCAGATACCGACGCCGGAATTGAACATTTCGGGCGAGGGGTGGAGAAGGGGGTGGACATGCTTCTTGTCATTATCGATCCTTCGCGGGAATCCATCCTTCTAGCGAAGAAAATCTCTGAACTAGGCCAGCAAGCTGATAAGCCCGTCTACTACGTGTTGAATCGGGTGACTGACCAAGAAACAGAAGACTTCATCTTGAATTCAATAGATAGAGGAAAGGCGATAGTTACTATTCCAGAAAGCAAAGAGATATTTATGTCTGGTTTAACTGGTAACGAATTTACCATGGATGTCGGTGGTGTCAAGGAAATTGCTGATATGCTGGAATCTAGAAAGAAGGCAGGATTCGAAGTACAGTAATGAAAAGAAATGAGATATGAGGATACCACTAAATGACATCTGTCGAAAGGGAGAGCGAGATGGATTCTACTCGACGAGACCCCAGAGAACTGACCGACGAGGAAGCAATGAGATGGATGCAGGAGCTAGTCAACAAGTTGGTGGGGGAGAAAGGCTCTGCGGGAGG
This sequence comes from Dehalococcoidia bacterium, assembly GCA_046483735.1. Lineage (GTDB taxonomy): Bacteria > Chloroflexota > Dehalococcoidia > GIF9 > AB-539-J10 > RBG-13-51-36. The sequence goes on along the minus strand of JAWOCP010000148.1, from coordinate 435 downwards.
GGCCTGTTCCCTCGAAGCCATAAGAAATCCCGCTCGTAGACGCATCTTGAATGTTTTAGAGCACAAGGCTTTGGAGATAAACGAAATTTCTCACAGAATAGGAGTTACCGGTCCTGCACTAAGATTCCATCTCAGCTTCCTCAAGAGTTCATATTTCATAGAAATAGAAGGTGACAGGGTTGATTTAACGCCGGGAGGTGTTTCTGTAGTAAGAAGCAACAACCGAACTTGGGCAAGTTCATCTTCAGGGCAAAGCTTCAGTCAAACCCAAGAGGAATAAATTATCCACCGACCTGCTACAAGGCATTCTGAGAAGGTATTCCGGGAATGAGAGTTTCTGGGGATCGACACAGATTGCGAATATTATCCTTGCCGTAATCGGTTAGAAGATTGCACCTCGGGGTGAAACCCTGAAGCTGGACATTTCAGGTTAGG
>JAWOCP010000095.1:0-7578 GCA_046483735.1 Dehalococcoidia bacterium | reverse complement strand
TCCGAAGTTTATCCAGCAAGCAAAGGCAGAAGGCGAGAAGAAGGCAGCAGACAGCTTCGACCTTGCCAACAAAGTGGAGGAAATTCATCACAGCATGTACCGTGATGCACTGGCCACTCTCGATAGGGAAGATAACGTGGAGCTCAAGCCGTTTTACGTATGCCAGTATTGCGGCTATACCGTTGAGGGGGCAGCACCGGATAAGTGCCCGGTATGCGGTGTCCCCAAGAAGATGTTCAAGGTCATAGAGTGACGGCATCTACGATTACAATGGATCAGGAAGACACGAGCGACAGGAGATTGTCATGAGAGACCTGCCCCGGCGGAAGGTCGTATACCTGTCATGTGAAGGACCATGGGGTCAACTGCCCGACATGTTAACCCGACTCGCTCAGTATACATCACAAATCAGAAAAACACAGTATTAAAATGTGAACAAAAGGAGGATATGATGGAACACAAACTACCTGAACTACCGTATGCGAAGGAGGCACTAGCTCCCAGCATATCGGCTGAGACCCTGGAATACCATTATGGCAAGCATCACAAGACATACGTTGATAATATCAACAAGCTCAAAGTCGGCACCGAGTTCGAGAATATGTCCTTAGAAGATATCGTGAGGAAAGCTTCGGGCGGTATTTTCAACAATGCGGCACAGGTCTGGAACCACACTTTCTACTGGAACTGCCTATCGCCAAAGGGCGGTGGCGAACCCTCTGGGACACTGGCCAGTGCCATAGTCAAGAGTTTCGGGTCATTCGCTCAATTCAAGGAGAAGTTCACCAATACCGCCGTGACATTGTTCGGCTCGGGATGGGCCTGGCTGGTGACGAATCCCGACGGCGGTCTGGCAATCGAGGCTGCCAGCAATGCCGGCAATCCGTTGAGGGACGGCAAAAAACCACTGCTGACATGTGACGTGTGGGAGCATGCCTACTACATCGACTACAGGAATGCCCGGGCCAAATATGTGGAAGCCTTCTGGAATCTGGTGAACTGGAAGTTTGTGGAACAGAACTACGGCAAGGAGTAGCCAGACCGGTCACATCCGACCGATGACAGACTCTCCTTCATACGCAAGTATTGATAAGAGGAGGTGACGTTAGAGTGATAGAGATTGGTAGCGAGGCTCCCGATTTCGCACTGAGAGACCAGAAAGGTAGAACAGCAAAGCTGGCGGACTTCAAGGGCAAGAGGGTTCTTCTTTCCTTCAGGCCCCTGGCGTGGACGGCTGTATGCAACGACCAGATGAGACTGCTCGAGGACAACCATCCTCGCTTCGATGAACTTAACACGGTCGCCCTGGGCATCGGCGTCGATTCTGTGCCTTCGAACAAGGCCTGGGCACAATCGATGGATATCAAGAATACAAGGCTCCTTTCCGACTTCTGGCCCCATGGGAAGACTGCCAAGGCGTACGGCGTTTTCAGGGAAATGGACGGTTTTGCCGAGAGAGCGAACATCATTATCGATGAGAAACAGAGAGTAGTATTCGGGCAGATATATCCTGTCTCCGAGCTGCCGGATTTTGACGAGATAATGGAGTTCCTGGAAGACATGGATTAAGCACAACCAGGCCAAAGGGAAGACACCTTGTGATGAACCGACAACGACCTAATCGTCTGGCCGAGGAAACGAGTCCGTACCTGCTGCAGCACGCAGGGAACCCGGTGGACTGGTATCCGTGGGGTGAGGAGGCCCTGACACGTGCCCGGAGGGAAGACAAGCCCATACTTCTGAGTATCGGTTACTCAGCGTGTCACTGGTGCCATGTCATGGCTCATGAGTCCTTTGAAAACGAGGAAATCGCCCTCCTGATGAATGATAACTTCGTCAATATCAAGGTGGACAGAGAAGAGCGCCCCGATCTCGATGCCGTCTATATGGAAGCGGTACAGGCAATTACCGGCGGTGGCGGCTGGCCGTTAACCGTCTTCCTCACACCGGAGGGCAAGCCCTTCTTCGGCGGCACGTACTTTCCTCCTGAAGACAAACGTGATATGCCCGGTTTTCCCCGTGTTCTTGAGGCGGTGGCTGACTTCTACCAGAACCGTCGCGGTGAAGTAGAGCAGGCCACGCAGCAGATAATAACCGCGCTTGATGCCAGAGCGGACATCCCCGTCGATGGGGAGACACTGGCGATTGATACACTGAACCAGGCGTTTTCGGCCCTTAGACGGGACTTTGATACCAGAAACGGCGGCTTTGGCACGGCACCCAAATTCCCGCAGCCGCTGGTACTCGAGTTTTTGCTGCGATATTATCAACGCACCGGCGATAAGAAGGCTTTGCATATAGTAACCCTGACCCTGGAAAAGATGGCCGGGGGTGGCATCTATGACCAGATAGGTGGCGGGTTTCACCGGTATGCTACCAACAGCAAGTGGCTCGTGCCTCACTTCGAGAAGATGCTTTATGATAATGCATTGCTGAGCCAGGTATACCTGCATGCCTATATCGTCACCCGGACGCCACTGTTTCGGCGCATAGCCGAAGAAACTATTGACTATGTATTAAGAGAGATGACCGGCCCTGAGGGCGGCTTCTACAGCACACAGGATGCCGACAGTGAAGGCGTGGAAGGCAAATATTACCTCTGGACGCATGACGAAGTGACGGAAATCCTCGGCGAGGAAACCGCCGGCATTGTAGAAGACTACTTTGGTGTCACCGCGCAGGGCAATTTTGAAGGTCGCAGTATTCTGCATATTCCCGGTAATCTTGCAGTAGAAGAGCCGGACGCTATCAAACAGGCCAAGGCATCATTACTCAGGGTACGTGAGAAGCGGGTGCGGCCCGCTCGTGATGCTAAAATCCTGACCTCCTGGAATGGGCTGATGCTGGCCAGCCTGGCTGAGGCCGCCTGTGTTTTCGACCATGACGACTACCTGGCAGCGGCAGTGGCCAATGGTTCATTTCTGCTGAAAGCAATGATGTCCGACGGGTATCTCAAGCACGCCTATAAGGATGGCCAGGCCAGGATTGAAGGCTATCTCGACGATTATGCGCTGGTTATCGAGGGTTTGCTGAATCTCCATCAGGCTACTTTCGATGCCAGGTGGCTCAGGGAAGCCATCAGATTGGCCGACGTAATGATTGAGGAGTTCTGGGACGAGTCAGCCGGCATGCTCTACGATACAGGGAAGCGACATCCAGCGCTGTTTGTCCGTCCCCGCAATGCCAACGACGGAGCAACGCCATCAGGCTCATCGGCAGCCGTGCTGGCACTGATGAAAGTATCGCGGCTGACCGGCAACGACAGGTTGGAACACATGGCAGCACAGTCGCTCAAGGCTATACAGCGAAAAATGTCCCGTTACCCGCTTGGCTTTGGTAACTGGCTCTGCGCCCTGGACCTCTACCTGTCTCCGCCGAAGGAAGTTGTTATAGTCGGCCCACGGCAAGATGCGGCAACTGCGGACTTGCTGCGCGTTCTCTGCAACACATGGCTCTCGAACAAAGTGGTTGCCGCCCGCGACCCCACTGACACAGCACCCATGGACGATCTGATGCTCCTGGAGAACCGACCTATGGTCGACAACCGGCCGACAGTCTATCTATGTGAGCGATATTCCTGCCGGACACCTGTGAACGACCCGGAGTCGCTGCGAAAGCACCTGGGCGGCGGTTGATATGAGAACCATATATGCTGTGTCACGCCAGTTGTTTACAGCATATGTCTGGCATATAATTCAGCGTCAATGAATACAAAAGGAGGTAATCTGCGATGAAAGACCGTATGGTATTCTTTCTGGCGATTCTGAACTTGCTCGGATTCCTCGGCACAGTTGTCGTCAACGCGCTGGCCAATATTCTGCCCGTAAACAACATAACCACCGGCGAGGTATCTGACTTGTACCCCAATTTGTTCACGCCGGCGAATATTACGTTTGCAATCTGGGGGCTAATCTACGTATTGCTCGCCATCTTTGTAATATATCAATTACTACCGTCGGTTCTGAAAGACCCGCAGAAGGCTGACTCTGTACGAAGAATCGGGCCACTCTTCTTCATCTCCTGTCTGGCCAACATGGGCTGGATATTCGCCTGGCACTATCAGAATATAGCTCTCTCCCTGGTGCTGATGCTCGTACTGCTGGGGTGCCTGTTGCTGATTTACTTGAGATTGAATATCGGCACAACAGAGGCGACGAAGGCCAGAAGGTATCTGGTACATCTTCCCGTCAGCGTTTACCTCGGCTGGATCACCATAGCCACGATTGCCAATGTTGCCGCTCTGCTGGTTGATACGAACTGGGGCACTTTCGGGCTCGGCGAGCAGTTCTGGGCAGTAGCGGTGATCGTAGTCGGTATCGGTATCGCAGTGTCCATGCTGCTTACCCGGAAGGATATTTACTATTGTCTGGTGGTTGATTGGGCATTGCTGGGGATATTACTGAAACGGCTGTCCGACACCACGGTGCCTGACAAAGGTGTGGAAGCAGTCACCATAGCCGGACTGGCTATCATTACCATCGGGATCGTAGTACAAGCGGCGAGAAGAAAGGCGTACTAGAAGCCCGGGCAACAGTCGGACGCAACCTGTGCCTATTTCGCTCTGGGCTTCACCAGCTTCACAGGCGGCACAAACCTGCCCGTCCGTTCCATGTAGGAATTGTACTGGTCACCGAACCTCTCCACCAGCATCTCTTCTTCTCGCCTGACACGCAAGCGAACGGTGATGGTCAGCCCTGCCAGCCATGTCACACCGATGAACCAGTTCGCCGTAAGGAAAAATACGGCTATATGCAGCAGGTAGAAAGCCGAATACATGGGGTGTCTTATCCAGCGGTAGGGACCGTCGGTAACCAGCACCTGCCGGTCCTTGATCCTGAGCCTGGCCGAGTGATTGCTGCCCAGGCTGCGGTGTATCCAGACAAACCACAGAAGCGCCGCTATCCCCAGTAAGCAACCAAGAACCCTCGCCCATGCCGGAAGCGGCACCGTAGCCCATGCCAGCGCCTGCGGAAACCAGATATACAAGAAGAAGGTAAATACCTCATAACAGATGAATGCGCTCAGCCATATCGAGTATCTTCTGCGCTCTTCAATAACGGTAACATAACCTGCCTTTCTGGCCTGCCTGTAGTACACGGCACGGAGGATAGAGAACAGTGAGAAGACTGTAATCAGTACAATTCTGCTGACCGGTTCGATATACACCATTTGACCGAGTCATAAACGTTATTGCGCTATCTTCCATCATATCGTATCGTCCCATCACAGGCAACCGTAGCAGTCAGCCTTCCTGATTCACTCACCCCACTACATGCGCCTCAGCTCCGTGATAGCGTGCATGATATGCTATAATCCCCGTTCATATGAAGAGAACAATGCTCTTCAGAGCGTGAAGTCAGGCGGCACGAAGTTCGAGCACATAGCCGCCACCAGGACATAACGGGAGGTAAACGACAATGGAGCACACTCTATACGAAGAGAGAATCTACTCCAGGTGGAACATCCTCATCATGAGCATAGTCGTACTCGCCCTGCTAGCCACGCTCATCCGGCAGCTGGTCGCCGGTCCAGTGGGAACGAATCCCGCCCCGAACTCCTTCCTCATCGGGATGATACTCGTCTTCGTGGCAATCGGGATTAACTTCGCAACGCTGACCATCAGGGTGACAATAGAGGGCGTTTCCGTGGGTTACGGAATCATCCGTCATCACATACCCTGGGGAGACATTGTCGGTTGCCGGCATGACGAAGCATCGGCAATAAGGTACGGAGGCTGGGGCATCCGCACAGCCTGGGCAGGTGGTAAGAGACGGCTGGTCTACAATATCATCGGTGCCCCGCGGGTGGTAGTGGAAAAGAGGCAGGGCAAATTCCAGGAGTTCGCTTTTTCCACCACAAACCCGCAGGCGGCCATGAAGGCGATAAACGAAGGGCTTGGCAAGAGGTCCTGAACATAGTGCCGCCCAGAGGCATGCCAACGAATAATGAAGGAGGTGTACGAAAATGGCAGCAGCAGTAGTAGCCGCGGCAGCAGCGATGGCCAACGCGATTAAGGCATCCGGTGCTATAGTTGAGGTCGACCCCGAACTGTTCATGGCGATACTCGCCAGGGAGAAAGATAGACGCCCGCTCCTCATAATGGCTGAGGGAGGCATAATCAAGACCAATTATCGCTATCTGGCAGCCTGCCGGGGGTTCATCTTCTATACGAAGTCGGCCGATGCGCTGATGCTACCCGGTTACGTCGACATCATCACGGCACGGAAGATCTGGACGCCCAGCTAGTTCTCACGCAAACCACTCCGACGAGCAAGGTGGTAATGAGGGCATTCTGAGATGGCATACCGCAAGCCCGACAGGGCAGACCGGGTAAGAACGGTCACCTATGTGGCCGTATACACTGCCGCAATTGGCGGTGGGGCGTTCCTTCTAATACCCAGAGGTCCTGCTGGAGCTTTTGCCTGGGCCGTAATGGTCATCGGCGGCGCTTTTCTGCTCATCCGGTGGCATGCAAAGAGCACCGCCTACCGCTGTATCAACTGCGGCCACGAGTTTGAAATCTCCGTTCTCACCGATGCCATAAGCCCCCATGGGCCGGGAGGGGGAGGCTGGCAATACCTGAAATGTCCCCGCTGCGGAAAGCGGGCCAAGACTGAGGTACTGCGCAAAGAATGAAGCTGCTATTCCCAGCGGAAGAGGCGCACTGCCAGCACAAGGCTGCCCACAAACCAGCCGCCAGCGATTAGAAGCTCGCGCCACATATCGCCGATGCCGATGTTCATTATCATCACCGCCCGGAACACGTCATTTAGATTGGTTGAGGGCAGCGCGTCGGAGAAGACCTGCAGAAAGTCCGGCATCATTTCATTGGGGAAGAAAACACCGCCCAGAAACATGAACATGAAGAAGACCACCATGCTGATACCGTTGGCGGCCCTGGCGCTCTTGATCAGGCCCGTGAGAAGAAAACCGATGCTCAGGAAACACAGGGCGCCAAGGGTTACCACCAGCCAGACCAGGAACAGATTCCCGCTGATCTTGATATTGAAAGCGAGACCACCCACAACCAGTAGCAGTATCGTCTGTACGAGGATAACCAGATAGCGATGTATGAGCTGCCCTCCCAGTATCGTGCTTCTCTTCAGCGGGGTCAGCGACAGACGGCGGTATATTCCCTTCTCTCGTTCCTCCACAAAACCGGTGGCCGTAGCCATGATGCCTGAGGTCATGAGGGCCATCACAACAATCCCCGGCAGTATATACTCAATGGCCCGCAGCCCCAGGTCCTCCCACAACATATCCTGGTAGATGAGCCCGAAAAGGACAATGAAGAAGAGAGGAAAGGCCACTGTCCAGAATAGGTCATCTTTTCTCCTCAAGAACAGCTTCGTTTCCAGCTTGACCTGGCGTGCAAGGGTCTTCATATTGTCCTACTCGCGCAACTGCCTCCCGGTCATAGTTAGAAACACGTCCTCCAGGGTGGCCTTTTGCACCGAAATGCTCTCCAGGTCGATATCGTGTTCGTCAGCGATACGGGTGATCTCCTTGAGAACCTGAGACACTTTCCTGGTATGCAACAACATCCTGTCACCATCTTCGCTGACGCGGGCGGGGAGG
>JAWOCP010000038.1:0-3670 GCA_046483735.1 Dehalococcoidia bacterium | reverse complement strand
GCTTCCGGGACAAGCGGCATGAAAGCCGCACTCAACGGAGTGCCTAGTCTGAGCGTGCTGGACGGGTGGTGGATTGAAGGGCATCTGGAAGGGGTAACCGGATGGTCTATCGGGGATACCTGGCAGACAGCCAGCAATCCTGCCTTAGAAGCAGCCTCACTCTATGAGAAACTGGAATACCTGATACTGCCCACGTTTTATAAAAGACCGGCTGCATTTGCCGTAATCATGCGCTCTGCTATTGCCGTAAACGGGTCCTTTTTCAACGCACAGCGCATGGTTTCTCAGTATGTTAAGAATGCTTACAGATTGGTCATAGAAAGTGGCGCCATGCCCTGACCCATCGGTCAGTACCTAACAAAAACTCATGTATTATCTTCAGGCAGGCTCCCCGAATAGGCTAGAATATTGTGACGGGTTACGGTGAGGTGAACAATCACTTGGGGAGTAATGACTGCCCCGCCAATTTGATTGCCTGCCGGCCCTAGAGTGGCCCGATTTAGGAAATTGGGGAGTCTGTAGTGACTAGCCCCGCATCAACCGCATGAGTGGGCAAAGGGTCCGGCAAGAGTTCAACCGAGCCCGAATTTAATTAAAGGAGGATTCAAGATTGATTTACAGCGTGGGTATCGATTTACACCAGGGCAGCCACAGAGCTCGGTGCCTTGATGACCGGGCACAAATCTGTGATGGATTTACGTTCCAAACAACACCGGAGGGGTTATCCAAACTGGAAGAGCGCATTTTCCGAGATGGAGCCAACCCTATCATTGTTCTCGAGCCTGCCGGTTTACCTTGGTTGATGGTTGCCGTCTACCTACGTTCCCAGCACCCCAATTGTCGTCTGGCGAAGGCGAAGATGCAGAAGGTAGCAGCTCTGCGGCGATATCTGCGAGGACCGGTCAAGAGCGATCGTCTTGATGCGCTCACACTGGCCAAGATGCCCTTCATCGACCCTGAGCAGCTGGTCGAAATCTACCTGCCCCCGGCTGAAATCCATGCGCTGCAACGCCTAACACGCCAGCGGAAACGGATGGAATCGGATGTTAGCGGCCGTAAGATCCGAATATCTGCCATTCTCGACGGCTACCTTCCTGGCGTACGGCGAGCATTCAGCGAATCCTGGTCATCTTCGTTCAGGGCTTTCCTGAGAGGGCGTATCAATCCCTTTGCTGTGGTCCGTGACGGCGAAGAAGCTCTGCACACTTACCTGGGTAAAGCCAGTTCGCGGAGTAAGGTGCAGACGCACCAGGTCTTCCAAGCTTGCCAGAGCGTGGCTCGCGTATGTGAGATGTCGGTGACAGACGGAACACTCAATGAGGACTTTTTCATCGATCTACAGGATGAGATATCTCGGGAGCTAAGGCTGCTTGAGATATCTGAGGCTGAGTCTGAATCTCTGGCCCGTCGTATTGCCGAGATATATAAGAAACTTCATCCCTCAGATAACCTGAGCACGATACCTGGTGTGGGACCGCACACAGCACCGATCTTCCTCTCAAGCGTAGGTAATCCAGGGCGTTTCCGGAATCAGTCTGCCTTTGCAAATTGGGAAGGAGTAGTGCCGGGGGCTAAGCAATCTTCCAACGTGGAGGCCAAAGGATTGAGGATGACTAAAGCCGGGCCGTCAATCTTGAGGATGGCTCTTTACCAGGCTGGTGAAATAGGCCGTCGGAACGATCCCGGTCTCGCTGCCGTATACTACCGGGAGATGGTCCATCACAGCAAGAACCACAGGCAAGCCATGGGAGCAGTGATGAGTCACATGGGAGCTCGAGTATTGAAGGTGCTCAAGGAGGATAGACCTTATGAGATAAGAAACCTGGAAGGCGAGTCAATCAATAAGAGTGAGGCAAAGCGACTCATCCTGTCTCAGTACTACGTTTCGGAAGGAGTACGTCGAGAAAGGCGACGGCGTAATACCAAAGTGAAAAGAATAGGGGAGGCGGAGACCCCGAGTATACACGAGGCAGCCGAAGCTCCTCAACCTCTACAAGTCACATCCGTCTCCCGAAAATAATTCTAACGAAGGAGGGCTAAAATATCAAAAAAGACTTGACAGTTATTAGGAAATCTAAATGTGTAACTTCGGCAACACTTGCTCACTTTGTCGACTTTTGACCAGGGTTTACAAGATTGGGTACAGGCCAGCGAGGACTTTGCTGGCAGGGGTGGACTGTCACTGTGGTTACGGGGAGGCAAAACATTCCCAGTAAGGGCCGAATGTTAACCTGACGGCTTCCACTATCCTTCTTGTTTCCAGAGCTGCATAATCCCTTGCATGTCCCACGGGAATAGGGTACGGTTCTTCAAGGTCTGGCTCTATTCCTGCCAGGCCGCAAATCGAGGCCAACCATCCCCTAGCGAATAGAGTTCCCGCTGGGTCGTACCCAGAACCAGCGAAAGATATCACCTTACCCTGACACACCCTATCGGCAGTGCGTCCTACCTTGTCGCCGATCATATGTATCCCCTGCAAGGTCAAACCCATTCGGGTTATTTGATCCATGAAGTGGGTATCGCTTCCGTCCACCAGTAATATTATTTGTGGTTGAAATTCTTCTGCCAGTGGAATGAATACCTTATCTAAAACGTATTCATAGGTTAGGTCGCCGGTGCCTGGCAGCAAAGGAATATTCACAGAGTAGCCTTGCCCTTCACCTTCCCCCATAGGATTCCTATAGCTTGGTCCAGGGTAGAGGGTGCGTGGGTTTTGGTGAATGGATATGAACAACACCCTAGGATCACGAGCAAAGATTCCATAGATACCATCCCCGGCATGGGCATCTGTATCAAGAATTAGTATTCGCTGCACGCCATAGTTTTGCAACAGGTTCTCAGTGCATATTCCTACATCACTGAATATGCCAAATCCCTTTTCATAAGACCTGCCTGCATGCTGTACACCTCCGCCAATAACTACTGCTTTAGCGAAAGTTCCTGACTGAACCAGCTCTCCAGCAAGCTTACCAGCCCCGGCCATTAGCTTCGCTGCCCTAACCACGCCAGGAGAAAGTGGTGTGTCACGTGGGTCCCGTGACTCGCACCTCTCCACTCGCCGTATGTATTCCCCGGTGTGTACCAGCTTGAGGTCAGCTCCAGTGGCATATCCGGGTTCGACGATTTCAAAATCGGGATTGTTGCCGACTTTTTCCCTAAAGAGGCGCATGAAGCTTTCATACCTTTCACCCCTGAGCACATGTCCCAGGTCGTACTCTCGCATTTTCTGGCTATAAAGTATTGCCGTCCGCATCACATAATCACTCGGGAGGGGTGCCACCCTTCCATTTTATTACATCTCAAGGTTACATCAACGGTCATAAGTTAGGACACACGGTTGCATTGTACCACCCAAAATGGTATAATTTCAGTAAATTCTAGTAACATCGGGGCTTTCTCTACCCCACAAAAATCTCTTAATCAAACACTTATTTCATAGGGCAACTTTGTCCCAAAAAGGACTATGGGGTTGAACAAATGGGCAAGAAAGATGAGAAGAAAAGACAGAGGGAATCTTACCACAAGACATTCAAGACAGGCAGCAAGTCAACAAAATCCAAGAAAAGGTCGGCGAGCCGCAAGGTTAAGTGAAGGATTGGACTCAACAATTCTATTTTGGAGGAGCATATGAAGGGTTATCGGACACCGTCTTGGTTTCGCTCCAAGGCAA
>JAWOCP010000075.1:0-4555 GCA_046483735.1 Dehalococcoidia bacterium | reverse complement strand
CTCTTTCCGGACCCCCCTTCGTATGCGTATAAGTAACTCTTGCCTGTCCACATTCCAGTTCCTCAGAAATACGTAAGCCTCTTCTGGGGCCTCTCCACTATGAGGAATCCTACCGAGCTGGGGGTGGAGCCTGTCACGGAGCAGCAACCTGCCATATTCATCGGCGCACACGAGGTCATCTTCCTCCATTATGTCAGATAAGTACCCGGCTGCTTCAGCTTCTTGCTGGCTAAAAACTGGCATGTCCAACCAATAGCTACTTAGCGCGAAGGAATGCGGCGTATCGTTGGGAATATACTGTTTGCCACCTCCAATTTCCGATATGAAGCCGCTATTGAATAGGAAATAGGGTATAAGAATAGCCAGAGCTAAAAATCTTAAGTAAGCCGAACTGTTGCTGCCTGGGCTAGTTACACGAGCCAGTCCAGCCTTACCCCGCAGCCTGGCGGAAACAGACCCGGCCAGTCCGGGCGTCCCGTGCCAGACAGCTTCCCCGCCCACAACCAGAAGCGGCGCCAGCAAAAACAGGGTGAGGTGGTAAAACCGGGTGACATTGAGATAGGCGCTAAACCCGGGGAGCACTATGCAGGCAAGCAGAATAAGGGCGGCACCTGCGCTCAACCCGATAAACTCCGGCTTGAATTCGAAGCCTTTGGGCTTGAAAATCATCAGGGCAAAACCAACCACGATGAATAGCTGGGTCAAATACTGAAATATTCGAAAAACCTTGCCCAGGGGTGAAGCCGAAGGAAAATCGAGACCGAGGGCGGTCCCGATCAAAGCCTCTCTCAGCGTGGGCTCGAAGAATCCGCCGGGCCCTGGCGTTATCACAGCCTGCTGGCTTTCTCCAATGCGCAGGATGGTTCTCAGTGCCGTTCCCTGGGCAATGCCTCCATACCAGCCAATGGCAAAAACCAGAGACACGCAGACCACCGTGACCATGACCTTGTGCGGGAATGCTCTCTGGGAGGCCATCTGCGGCAGGCCGCCGAATTTGCGGGCCAGCCATCCCCATGCTCTCCGGCCAGCACCGCTTCTTATCAGGGCCACTATAGCCCAGGCAACAATCACAAGGTATAACACAATATAGCCCGAAGCATAATGGGACACAATCAGGGAAAGAGCAAAGATCACCACCAGGGCCGTTCTATGGCTGAGGGCCAGCTTTCTGTCGATCAGTAGCAGGATCAGCAGAGCAAAAAAGAACTGAGCAATCTGATTCCTCACGCCTGTAGTCGTGCCCACGAACATGGGCGTGGCCATGAAGAAGAACGCCGCCAAGAAGGCCTCTCTGGCTCCAATTTGCTCTCGAAAAATGTGGAATAAGGCTAGAGGCACCAGGCAGAAGATAAGAGGATACACGATTTTGAATACCCATATCGCATCCATATTAAGCAGCAGGGAATAAATCGGGTTCAACATCACAATGCTCAGTGCGGTGTTCAGATTATGCGGCACCGTAGCATCCCAATAGCCGGCTTGAGCAACCAGATGCTGGAAGTAATACTCGCCATGTATGTCATATCCTGACAACTGGCCTGATATCAGGGTGACGTGGAGTAACAGGCTGAGTCCGACCATTACTATTGCCAGGGGGTAGGCATTTCCGGGCAGTCTATGGAAGGCGACCATAGCCACAACACAGCAAATGACGACGATGAAGAATAGGAGGACCGAATTGTTCTGGTAGAGATTGACCAGCTGGGCGCCCAAAATGGCAAGGATAGGCAGCAAAAACAGCAACAAGTAAGGTAGCCAAAGGACTTTGGGCCGCCCTCCGTCATTGCGAGGCGCCTCAGCGATGACGCAGTCCGTCTCAGCGGCACGGAAGCCTTTATCCCTCTTATAAGCCAGTGCGCCAAGTATCACTGTAGACACAACCAGGGTGGCCATTACGGGCAGGATAGAGATTGGCTCAGGAATGCCGATGGACGGCAGGACAAAGTTGGCAAAGGCGCCGGCGAACATAACGAAGGCAATGGACAGCCCGACCGAATACAGGAGGCTTTCTATTACCCCTATGTTGTGGATTCTCAGGATTCTGAGGATAAGAACGCCGGGGATAAAGGAGAGGAAAACAAAGCCCACGATTTGCCTCAGGACAGGTATGTCAAAGCCCAGAGCCGCCAGCCCGACCAGCCCAACAAATGCCAGCAGGATGGCCAGCGATAATCGCAGGCACTTTTTGATTTCCCAGTCGTTAGGCATGATTTATTTAACGCTCAGATTTCCCGCTTACACCGTTACCGAGCTGCCGGTATAAGTCCAGCAGGCGTTGTTCCATGATTTGCCAGCTGTATTTAAGCTCATAGGCCCGTCGTCCGTTCGCTCCCAGTTTCTGCCTCAAATCAGGGTCGTCCTTCAGTTTGAGTATTGCTTCTCGGATTGCAGCTACATCTCCGTAAGGCACAACAAGACCACAATTCTGTTCCCTCACGATATTCGCCATCGAGCTGCCATCGCTCACAACAATGGGTTTCCCACACATCATAGCCTCAAACAGTTTGTTCGGGCTTTCATATCTGGTCTTGGGAATTTTGGGATCACTGAAGCGAAAAAGGATGTCTGCCTCTGATGTTTGCTTAATAACATCTTCGTATGAGGGCAGCCACCCAAGGTATTGGATTTTGCTGGACGTGAGGACAGAATTGTCAAGAAAGGCTTCATCATGGACTGGTCCCGCCAGTATTAAGCGCACCCGATCTAAATCTTGTACAGCGCTGGCCATATGTTGCAAGCCCCTTAAGCTGTTAATAATCCCGCCATAGAATAGGGCGACTTCCGCTGATGCATCTTCTAATTTCTCTCCTGATTTGTGCGCGCACTTGGCGTCGAAGCAGTCAGGGGGGGAATTGTAAATATAAGAAAGGTTGCCTATTCGTGCTCCTCTGACTTCCTCGTGCCGGGATTCATCTACTAGAAACAACACTTCGCTAAATCCAATTCCGCGTTTCTCAATCCATGCTACTAACCTCCTGATAAACCCTCGTACCGGCCGGAAACGGCCATCAGGCAGATTGTTGGCGTAGAAATCATAAATGGTGTAGCAAAGCTTAACTCTTTTGGCTAACTTGGCAAAAACTGCCGGTATCAACGTATCTAAATCACAGGCGTGTATAACATCGCATCTGTCCTTCAGCAAGAAAAGGAACTGGTATATCCACCAAATCGGGAGGTAGAAGAATACAGCGAATCTGTCATAGGGCGCTCTCAGATTGAATTTGCATAGGGTGTATCCCTGCCCCTGCATAACCTCCAGAGTGTTTTGCCGGTCCCATACCAGCAGTTTGACCTCGTACTCGTGCTGAGCCAGAGCCCGGGCCACCTTATTCACGGCGGGGTCTACTGCCCGACCACGGACTATCGTGACTCTCAATGTATCGCCCTCTACCTAGTTTCTGTTCATCCAACCGACTGTTGTTTCGACAGCGTCTTCCAACTTGTAAGGGGAATTATCAACCATTAGCGGGTCTAAATCAAACACGAAGCCGGTCAGCATGTTCTTCAACCGGGAGCTTGACAGCGGCGGAACATCCCAGCCGAACAGCTTCAGTGCGTCCCCTCCTCTGGCCACCGCCTTTAGAGCCCAGAGGGGGACTTCGCGAATTCCCGGTGCCCCGAAGGCTTCCCGGACAAGGTCGGCCCAGGCCCGCATATTCGTCGGTGGATAGTCCGCCAAGTAAAACGTCCGGCGGTGCACTTCCTGTTCAGGCGCCTCCAACAATCTGTCCAGCTGGCAAACGGTGTTTCCTACAAACCCCAGCGACTGGTAAACATCGGTACCCCGGGGATGAACATACAGGCCTCTCTGTATCATCCGGAACAGGTTCCTGTAGGGGACGTCGAACCAGGGACCCCAGATGCCCGTGGGACGCACTATCAGCCAGGAGTAAGGGAGAGCGCCCGCCTCCCGTACCAGCTTCTCACCCACCATCTTGCTTTCGCCGTACAATGTGTCCGGGCAGTAATCATCGTCGCTCGCGGGCTGATAGTCAATGCGGCACACAATCATGCTCGAAGTGAATATTATCCTTTCTGATGACGGAGAGCCTTTGGCTGCTTCAATCACGTTCTGAACACCCTGGATGTTGGTGGCATAGTCCTCCAGTTTTCTGCCTCTGTCCGACGTGCCGGTCTGGGCGGCCAGGTTGACGATATGGGTCGGCGAAAAGCGGGCGATTTCCGCCTCAAGCTTCTCCGCATCCAGGATGTCGATATTCTTCCAGTAAGGACTGTGCGCCGGGAGCTTGGGGGGCGCGATGTCGATATTAACTACCTCGACTGCTCTGGAAAGGTAATACTCGACAAGGTTGGTGCCTATGAAGCCCGAGCCACCTGTTATCAGTACTTTCATTGTTCTAGGTTCTGGGTTCTGGGTTCTAGGTTCTAGGTTCTAGGTTCTAGGTTCTAGGCGGGGCTAGGGCCTGTTTAGAACTCCGCGCTGGCTTTGATGTTATCCCAGTTTTCGTTGAACCAGTCGTATACTCTGCGCACCCCGTCTTCAAACTGGATAGCCGGTCTGTAGTGCAGTATTGCTTCCGCCTTTTCGATAGAG
>JAWOCP010000116.1:0-3939 GCA_046483735.1 Dehalococcoidia bacterium | reverse complement strand
ACTGCCATTTCTGTCAGCAACTCGCTCCGCCCCCTCCGCTTAGCCACGGCATACCTCGGCGCTACCAGCTTCAGGTACTTCCGTCTCTCGTCTATACTCATTCTTTCATCGCTCGGCATGGCCCTCCTCAGTAACATTTTCATCTGAGTCAACCATACCACCTTCGGTAACATTTTAAGTGAGTGAAAGCGGGGGGTTGACAAATCGTGCGGTTGCAGTAGTATAATGGTAATGGCCCAAAAGTAACAGGAAGCGTGACGGAAGAATGAATCGGCGCAGGTCTAATATAGAGATAATAGCGGATATGCTCAGGGTGGGGGAGAATGGCGCTGGCAAGACAGAGATTATGTATAGCGCCAATATGAGCTATGCCCAGATACAGAAGTATCTCGCTTTCCTGTTGAGTCACGAGTTCATTAACAAAGTGCATGTGGGAAACCCCTCAGTTACCTATCAGGTAACAGAGAAGGGGGGAGAGCTGCTCAGAAATATAGACGGCATAATCGAAGTACTCGAGTTCCAGAACGGCAACGGAGCTTGAGGCTCGAATGGAATGCTGGGCAGTCATACCGGGGTGCCTTGAGGGAGATTGAGGTCACCCCTTATTTAATGTAAAAGTAAAGGAGTGCCATGATAGGAGAGGTACATGTCTGAAAGAAGAATGCTAATAGTCGATGCTGAGCTGGTGAAAAGGATAGATGACAATCGCGGCGATATGAGCCGGCCCGACTTCATCAACTTTCTTATTGACAGTCAGTTGAAAGAAGAAGGCAAAAAGCCGGGTGGCGTAACCCGCGAAGAATTTCACCAGTTTCAGGAAGGAACGAAAGAGCTACTGCGCAACTTCCTGGAATTCTTTATCAGCTACGGGTTGGAGCTGGGTAAGCAGCCGGCCGATAACGAATTCGAGGAACTGTCCCGGAAACTGCAAAGTCTGGGTGGCTCTGTAAAAGCCAAGAGTTCCTGACCTCTTTCCTCTGCATTCTCTCACCCACCACATCTTTCACAGCTTCAAGTAGAACTATCTTCTAGAACATAATCTCTTCCCAAGTTTTCCCCGCCTTGTCATACTGTCTCGTGCAGAAGTACGTTCCATACTGTCGTTGCGCCAAGCTGTAGCTTCTCGCAAAGATACGCAGGAACGGAGGTGCAGTTATGACAAGGCCGATTGATCTAATGCGAGAGGGGAGAAGAGACGAGCTGTGGCAGATGTGCTGCGGCTTTCTGGACCTCAGCCTGGAGCAGTTCATGGCCATGCAGAACAGGTTGCTCGAGGAACAGATCAAGCTGTTAAAGCGCTCCGAGCTGGGGAGGAGGGTGATGAGGGGCGCCATGCCCGAGACAGTGGAGGAATTCCGGGAGCAGGTGCCTTTGACCACCTACCAGGACTACTTGCCTGACCTTGTAGAGAAGAGGGAGGACGTGCTGCCGACAAAGCCTGCTCTGTGGGTGCATACCGTAGGCAGAATTGGTGAGTACAACTTTAAATGGGTACCCTTATCCGAGGCGTTTGTGCACGAGTTTGAGCGAGTGGCCGGTGGCGTCGGGCTGCTGGCTTCGTGTAACTCTGATGGCGAGTTCGTGGCAAAAGAGCATCTCAAGCTCCTGGCCACCATGGGGACCCATGATTACGGATCAGGCATCGTGGCCTATCTGGCTCACCGCGCACTTGGGTGTGAGCTCTTTCCCGCAAATTCAGAGACAGTAGCATTTCAAGAGAAGATGGAAGCCGGCTTCAAAGAAGCCTTGTCTGAGGGACTCGATGCTCTGGGCGGTTTGCCCTCCATCTTAGTCTTCGTCGGTGAGATGATCAGGCAATCAGCAATAGGCGCAGATGCCCGCTTCCTGGCATCTCATCCGAAGGCATGTGCTCGTTTAGCCAGAGCATTAGTCAAGAGCAAAATGGCCCGTCGTCGTATATTACCCAAGGACCTGTGGTCGATTAAGGTAATTGTAGGCGGGGGCAACGATAGCGCCATCTTCCGGGAAAGAGTAGAGGAATTGTGGGGAAGATGTCCCCTGGAGATATTCGGTGGCACTGAAGGTGGTATCTATGCCACCCAGACCTGGGACCACGAGGGGCTCACTTTCATTCCCAACCTCAACTTCTTTGAGTTCATTCCTGAGCGGGAGTGGTTCAAATGGCAGTTAGACAATTCCTACCAGCCCAAGACCGTCCTGCTGGACGAGGTGAAGGCCGGCGACAGTTATGAGATAGTCATCACCAATTTGCATGGTGGTATTCTGACAAGGTGCAGGATAGGCGATGTAATCAGAATAACTTCGCTCAGGAATGAGGAACTGGGCATTGATATTCCACAGATGGTATTCCAGGGCAGGGCTGACGACTTTGTTGATATTACTGGTGTTGGTCGGCTGACAGAGAGGCTGATTCGGCAGGCCATGGAGCACAGCGGCATCCCTTATGTCGATTGGGTAGCACGCAAGGAAATAGTTGATAATAAGCCTGTATTACACCTCTACATTGAGCTTAGTGACGGGCATATTGCCAATGAAGATAAACTGGCAACAACGATACGTGAGCAATTCAGGAAATTAGATAAGAGACATCGCTGCAATCTTTATAATCTCATCGGCAATATAGAGGGCGTGCTCGGCTTAAAACCTATAGAAGTTACCTTGCTTCCCCAGGGCGCCTTTTACCATTATATCTCCGAACGGCAAGCTGTGGGTGTTGATAGAAATCATGTGAACCTGCCGCATATTAACCCACCTAATGAGGTCCTTTCTTCACTACGAGCCCCCACGGTTGTGGTAGAGGCTGCGCCGGTAACTGAAGGTGAACGCGCAGCTGCTTGATGATGTTAGCGTAGTGAAGAGGGGAGCAGCACGTCCTACACGGACGAAGGAGGGCGAGGCTAATGGCTCGCCCTCCTTCGTAACTCTGCTTCCTTCGCAGATGCTTGCCACCGTCTCAGAATGCGGATGCCCGAAAATGTAGCACGAGATTTCAACCTCGTGCCAGGCGACCCCGGGGGTCACCCAGGCAATTAGTATTGGTACTTCTGACGGACTACCATAGTCCTGCTTGACAGCCTGCAGATTTATGTCAATAATAGCTCTATGTTACAGAGGGTGATGCTATGAATCTCGACGTTGTAATTCCTTTGATTGCTACGATCGCATATATCCCCCTGTTTGGGGTCTCGCTATCCAATCGACCCTGGAACAGAAAGCAGCGATTCTTCTTCTTGTTCCTGGTTCCTGCAGTCTTCTGGAGTCTCTCTAGCTTCCTGGGCCGAACCGATTTCCTTGCCCATGGACTGCCTCTTACAGTCAGGATGGCCTTATGCATTACTATCTGGATGCTGGTGCAATTCCACTACTTTGTTTCGTCTTTCTATCGCTCTGAACGCATCAGGCTTCCTCTGGCCTACATTTTCCCAATAGCCACCATAATCCTGACTGCATTGGGGTATATCCCGAGCCACATTGATGTCGGGGCCGGCTCCGTTAGTGTTCAATACGGTCCCTGGCTCATTGCTATAGGCCTTGCTTTTCTCGCCACCGTAGGAGTCAGGGACATATATTCTCTGTGGCAGAGGGGGAAGACTTCGTTTGACCCGGTAGAGCGGAACCAGCTTACCTATCTGCTTGTTGCCATTGGTCTCCTGGCAGTCTTTCTTTTGATCGATATCCTGCCCCAAGCGGGCGACTTTCCTGTTGCCCATGTAGGTAACTTGCTCGTGGCCTGCACCTTAACCTACGCAGTTATGGCCCATCATCTGCTGGATATGAGCGTTGTATTTCGCCGGGCCCTGACCTATCTGGGTGTTTATGGCCTCGGGGTCGCCATGATCTTGCTGGTCTTTCTCCTGGCTCATCTCATTTCTGGTTTCAGACCCGATTTTGCCAGCCTGGCATTAGCCATCGGTCTGGCAATCCCGGTAAGCATCTTCCTGGTTTACAAGGTGTACG
>JAWOCP010000112.1:0-24197 GCA_046483735.1 Dehalococcoidia bacterium | reverse complement strand
GACGGGTGATAATATCCTCATGTCAAATGATGCCTTCGGCCAGCACTATGCTAATGCCTTTCGCTTCAACGACGAGGTAAGCCAACAGGAGCTTTACGAAGAAGCGTTGAAGTACTATGCCAATATCCTCACCCCCTTCAGCAATATGGTTTCGAAAAAGATAGAGGAAGTAATGGCGCTGAGACTACCGGTGGACATGATTGCCCCCAGTCACGGTATCATCTGGAGAAAAGACCCTATCCAGATTGTTATGAAGTACCAAGAATGGGCTGCTCAGGTACCGGAGAGAACGGCGGTCATCCTCTACGATTCCATGTGGGAAGGCACCAGACACATGGCCGAGGCTATTGGCGAGGGACTGGCAGCCCAGACTATCCCCTACAAGCTATTCTATATGCCTACTGCGGACAGGAATGACGTTGTAACCGAAATCTTCAAAACGAAGGCTGTCATCATAGGTTCACCGACTTTCAACCAGGGGCTGCTACCGACGATAACCCCGATACTTGAGGACCTCAAAGGGCTCAAGTTCCAGAATAAGATTGGCGCCGCCTTTGGCTGCTACGGTTGGAGCGGGGAGTCGGTGAAAGTAATCGAGGAGCATCTGGCCCAGTGCAAGATCCCCATAGTTACGGAGGGCGTTCGTGCCAAGTGGCAGCCGAAGCCTGATGACCTAGCCAGATGTCATGACTTTGGCGGTGCCATAGCCCGCGCTATCAAGAAGTGACAATCGATATGTAATGGCCTCAACTTAAGACAGCGTGCGTTGTCCGGTATTCAGTAAAGGACAATATCCATACCGGGAACTATGCCGGTTCAATTCAGCATCGGACACAGTTGCAGGCTGAATGCGACAGCACGATCTGTATTTTCGACCGTCGTGCTATTACCACCTTATAATAGCAGGACACACTGAGGCTGAACATTCATGAAGTGGCGAAATGCCTGAATCGCCGAAAGGAGTTCGACCACGGTCAGGGGGACGTGGCTTCAAGGTGATAGTGGCCCGCGGCGAATTCTGCTACACTTCAATTACCGAAAATAGTCACAGGTATAAGGAGAAGGCTATGAACCCGAAGAAGTATGAGGTGCCGGTTGACAAACTTCACTGGGAATGCGATCCCAAACTGTTCGATTTTGAATGTACCGGAGATTTAGCCCCGCTTCGGGAGTTTATTGGACAGGAGCGAGCAACGCGGGCAGTAGAGTTCGGAATAAATATGACGAACACGGGCTATAACATCTATGTTGCCGGTCTCACCGGAACGGGCAAGACTAGCATGGTTAAGGCCTATATCGAAAGAGTTATCAAGGAGCGAGAAGTTCGGGGGGAAACTCTCGACTTAGACGATTGGTGTTACCTGTACAATTTCAAGGAGCCTGATAATCCTCAAATAGTGAGCCTGCCTCAGGGTAAGGCCAAAGCCTTCCTTGAAGAGACTACCGACCTGCTTAACAAGATTCGTCACGGACTGGGGCAAGCCTTTTCTAGCGAGGAGTATAAAAACCAGAGACAGAAGACCACTGAAGAAGTACAGGCTCAGCAGCAGAAGTTATTTGACGAGATATCCAGCGAAGCGCGTCGTCAAGGCTTCATGCTCCAGATGACTCCCGTCGGCCCGGCCTTGATTCCCATGAAAGAGGACCGCCCCATGCAGGAACAGGAGTATCTTGCCCTCGACGAAGACGTCAAGAAACAACTCGAATCTAAGCAGGCCGAGTTACGCAAGAAACTGAAGGCAAGCCTCGAGACTGCGAGCAACGTACAAACGAAGGCCATGGAGCGATTACAGAAGATAGACAAAGACATCGGCGAGTATACTGCGTCCGGCCTGTTCGATTCAATGTTTGAGCAATATTCTCAGTGGCCGAAAATAACCCAGTATCTTACCGACCTCAAAGCTTATGTACTCGATAACCTCGAACTTTTCAAGGGCACTGAAGAGCCCCTACATCCCATGTTTGGCGTTCCGCTGAGCCAAGTTATGGGGGGAAGAAACCCTCTCCTTCCGTTCGAGGTGAACGTCTTCGTCGATAACAGCAAAGCCAAGGGACCTCCTGTCATTGTCGAAAGCAATCCCAATTTCGGCAATATGTTCGGCAAGATTGAGCGGCGATTCCTATTCGGTGGATACCTTAGCGACCATACCATGCTCAAACCGGGTGCTCTGAGCAAAGCCAATGGCGGTTACTTGTTGCTCAGCGTAAAGGATATACTCACAAATCCTGGCGTCTGGCCAGCACTTAAGCGGGCGATCAAGAACGAAGAGGTCAGAATAGAAGACCCGCTTGAGCAATTCGGGCTCGTTGCTCCTCAGGCACTGAGGCCAGAACCGATGCCGATAAGGGTCAAGGTGGTTCTCACCGGCGACGCTTTACTGTACCAGTTGTTATCGATGTACGATGAAGACTTCTGGGAAATATTCAAGGTCAAGGCTGACTTCGATTTTGAAATTGAAAAAACCAAGGATAACATGCTGGCCTACGCCGCCTTTCTCTCCGGGTGTTGTGAAGAATGTGAAGCCAAGCATTTTGACCCCAGCGGTGTTGCCAAGGTCGTCGAGTATTCCGCCAGAATAGTGGCCGACCAAGAGCGACTTTCCTCAAGGTTTGCCCAGATCAAGGACTGGGTCGAGGAAGCCAACTACTGGGCCTTGCAAGATAATGCCAAATTTATATCCGCCAGCCACGTGCAGAAAGCAATGGATGAGAGGCTGTTCAGGCATAACCTGCTTGACGAACGTATTCGAGACCTGATACATCGTGGTACCATCATGATAGATGCTGAGGGCGAAGTGGTCGGCCAGGTCAACGGCCTGAGCGTCTACGCCCTCGGCGACATCACCTTTGGCAAGCCGTCGAGGATTACCGCCAAGACTTTTCTGGGACGCGGCGGGGTTATCAACATAGAGCGAGAGTCGCAACTTAGCGGGCCGATTCACAATAAAGGGGTTATGATTCTAGGTGGCTATCTGGGCTGGAAGTATGCCCAGGACAAGCCGCTGTCCCTATCTGCCAGCCTTTGTTTCGAGCAGTCTTACGAGGGTGTGGAAGGTGACAGTGCCTCCTCTGCTGAGTTATATGCCATCCTCTCCAGCCTTTCAGACATACCGATAAAGCAGGGTATAGCCGTGACCGGCTCAGTTAACCAGAAAGGCGAGATTCAACCGATAGGCGGCGTCAACCAGAAGATAGAAGGCTTCTTCAAGGTATGCCAGGCTAAAGGACTCGACGGTAACCAGGGAGTGCTAATACCCCATCGGAATCTGAGAAATCTCATGCTGCGCGATGACGTGGTCGACGCGGTTAGCCAGGGCCAATTCCATATCTACTCAGCCAGGACAGTCGACGATGGTATTGAAGTATTGACGGGCATACCCGCAGGCGAGAAGCAGAAAGATGGCACCTATTCTGAGAACACGGTTAACTATCTCGTTGACAAGCGTCTCAAGCAGATGGCAGAACAGCTCAAGGGTTTCTATGCTCAGAAGGAGAAAAAAGAAGGAATGTAAGACAGATGCCCTTGTTTGGACACCTGAGTAGAGAGACAAGAGGATAAGCAGACAAAACACGGATGACTATCAATGTTATGCCAATGTGCCGTTATTTTCTGCTCAGGTAATCGCTAAGCTATATCCCTCATATTGCTGAACACCGCAGGTACAAGCTCAGTGATAGCGGGATGGATCTGCATGCTCCTCTGTATCTGGTCAATGCCGCCACCGGATGCCATGGCATCCACCACTTCTTGAATTAGAATAGGTGCATAGGGGCCGACAATATGAAAACCAAGTATCCTGCCGTTATTGGACTCCACAACCGCTTTGGCAAAGCCGTTTTCTTCCATCATGGCCTCACCTTGAGCCACGTCTGAATACTGCGCCCTACCCACCATAACCCTGTGTGCCTTCCTGGCAGCTTCCTCTGTCAATCCCACAGAGGCGATCTGGGGGTAGGAATAAACAGCATGGGGAGCAGCAGTGTAGTCCATCTTTATTTTGTCACCCCGGATGGCATTATGGGCAGCCAGCGACGCTTCTACATTCGCTACATGCGTAAACATCTGCTGACCATTGATATCCCCCACAGCGAATATATTCTTCTGTGTGGTCTCGAGGTATTCGTTAACCTTGATGAACCCCCTCTGGTCGACCTCGACCGCCGTGTTGTCCAATGCCAGCAGGTCGGCATTGGACCTTCGTCCCACTGCGATCATGATTCTCTGCGCTGAAAGCTCCCTCTTCTTGCCTGCCTTTACTTCCTTGGCAGCCACCGTAACCCCACCCGCGTTCGTCTTAATTTCCTCGGCCTGGACACCGGTATGAACCTCCATACGCCGACTTAATTGTTTCTGTAGAAGCTCCGCTACCTCCGGCTCCTCGGCAAGAATGAGTCGGTCAGCCATCTCCAATATGGTTACTCTGGTGCCCATAGCAGCAAAGAAATGGCCGTACTCGACCGCAATATAACCGCCACCGATGATGATGAGGCTGTCCGGCCTTTCCTTTAGCTCTAAAGCTGTCTCATTCGTGAGATAGTCAACGCCTTCCAGCCCCTTTATCGGCGGTATGAAGGGACGCGAGCCAGCTGCAATGAAAACCCTGTCACCCCTGATCATTGCCCCGTTAACCTCGATACGGTAATCCCTCGTAAAATGCCCGACACCTTCGTAAAAGTCCAGTTTCTTCGTCTCAGCAATGCCGCGTTTCATGTGTTCCCGGGTTTTGCGTACGGATTTCCTCATGCGCTCCATGATGAAGCCGAAGTCGATGTTTCTTATTCCGGCTTCAATGCCCAGTTCCCTCGCTTGCTGTATCTCGGCAATCCTGTCGGCAGCGAATATGAGCATCTTCGACGGAATACAGCCCGTGTTGGCGCATGTACCTCCCAGCGGACCCTTGTCCACAAGTCCCACACTCAAGCCGTTGGCCAGGGCTTCGTCGACAATATTCATGCCACACCCTGAGCCGATGACAATCACATCATATTCTTTCATGTTCTGACCTCCATTCGCTCGGCGCGCTGATTCAATGGTAAGTTACCCACTTGTATCACCCGTACCCCCTTTCGCGGAAACTGGCTAATGATAGCAAAATGACATATTTTTGTAACTTTTGTTGCCACCATTTTATGACTTTTCCATCATCCAGCGGCTAAGATGATTGGTGAGTTGTAATGCTATCATCGTTGGAGTACGATAAGGATAATCAACTATACCCTTCGGTCTGGAAGGTTATGTTGGGGAGGGTTCAACGTGAGAAAGGTCTATTTGGATAACGCAGCTACTACACGGCTTCTGCCCGAGGCCTATGAAGCAATGGTGCCCTATCTACGTGATATCTTTGGCAATCCTTCGTCGCTGCATGACTGGGGAGATGGTGCCCGAGAGGCAATGGAGACAGCTCGTGACCAGGTAGCCCAGCTTATCGGCGCTAATGCCGATGAACTAATATTCACTGGCAGCGGCACAGAAAGCAACAACCTGGCCATTAAGGGGCTGGCGCTGGCGCAGCAGAACAAGGGCAAACACGTGGTCGTTTCCGCTATCGAGCACTTCTCGGTACTGCACTCAGCCAAAACACTGGCGAAGTGGGGATTCGAAGTTAGTGAGGTCCCGGTAAACAAACAAGGTGTGGTCGACCCGGATGATGTGCGCCGCAATATAAGGAATGATACGGTGCTGGTGTCCATCATGCACGCCAACGGCGAGGTGGGTACTATCGAGCCCATACAGGAGATAGCCGAAATAACGAGAGAACGCAAGATTCCCTTCCATACCGATGCCGTGGCTACCGCGGGGACAATACCAGTCAATGTAACAGAACTGGGCGTTGATGCTCTGAGCCTGGCCGGTAACCAGTTCTACGGCCCCAAGGGGGTCGGGGCACTCTGGGTAAGGAGGGGCGTGCGGCTCATACCTCTTCTCGATGGAGGTATCCAAGAGGGAGGAAGGCGGGCTGGAACTGAGAATGTTCCGGCTATCGTTGGTCTGGGGAAAGCGGCCGAATTAGCTAAGGTTCACATGACGGCACGGACAAAGCAACTGGTTCCATTGCGGGACCGTCTGCTCAAGGAGCTGCCGGACAAAATCGAACGTGTTGTTGTCACCGGTCATCCCCAGAATCGCCTTCCCGGTCACGCCAGCTTCTGCGTGGAATTCATAGAAGGCGAGTCCATGCTCATGCTCCTCAACAACAAGGGGATTGCTGTATCCAGCGGTTCGGCCTGTACATCGCGGGCACTCAAAGCGTCCCATGTGCTCATTGCAATGGGAATGTCTCACGAAATAGCGCAAGGCTCAATCCTGTTTACTCTCGGCATAGATAACACCGATCAAGACATGGATTATGTCCTGGACAACATGCCGCCCATCGTTGACAGGCTGCGGGAAATATCGCCGCTTTACGCCAAGTACACCAAAATCCAGACAGGAGGCAAATAGTATGCCCGTATACAGCGAAAAGGTAATGGAGCATTTCACGAACCCCCGTAATGTAGGGGAGATCGATAATCCCGATGGTGTCGGTGAGGAGGGCAATCCCGTATGCGGTGATATGATGACCTTCTACATAAAGGTGAAGGACAACCGCCTGGAAGACGTGAAGTTCAGGACTTTCGGTTGTGGAGCCGCCATTGCCGTCTCCAGTATGGTCAGTGAGATGGCTAAAGGCAAGACGCTCAAAGAAGCGATGAAAATCACCCCGAAATCGGTAGCTGACGAACTTGAAGGCCTGCCCAAGAACAAGTTTCATTGCTCCAACCTGGGCGCTCAAGCCTTGCACAAAGCAATACAGGATTACCTGAACAAACAAAAGAAGGGAGGCAAAGATAATGACAAACAATCATGAACAGCTGAAGGATCGCTGCTGCTGCCCTTACTGCGATGCCGAGATAGCCGCAGCGGCTTTCCCTTACTGCGAACCATGCGAGGTAGAGGTCTTCTATTGCCCGAAATGCCGCGAGGCCATACCGCGGGACAGGCAGATCTGTCCTTCTTGCGGGGCGGACATAAAAGGTGAAGTGGCCGAAGGAGGCGAATGATATGGCAGAGGGCAACCCAGCGGAGCAAGTTCATCAAACCCTGGATTGCATAGGCCTTTACTGTCCAATGCCGATACTGAAAACCAGGGAGAAGATGGACGAAATTGCCGTTGGTGAAATTCTGGAGGTACTGGCAGATGACCCCGCCGCTGAGCCAGACCTCAAGGCTTGGGCAAAGCGGACCGGGCAGGAGATACTGAAGGTAGACAAGACAAGCGAAGGTTTCAGGTTTCTGATACAAAAAACAAAATAGGAGGTGAAACGATGGCTGAGAAGAAAAAACTCTTGTACGTCCAAACGAGCGGCGTTGATACTCCAAAGCGCCTTTACTCGCCCTTTGTCCTGGGTATGACCGCCAAGGCAATGGACATAGATGCTACGATATACTTCCTGGGGCTTGGGTTGACCGTGGTTAAGAAGGGCATTGCAGAGACGGTCAAAGAGGGTGATTTCCCCTCTTTGAAGGAAATAATGGACCAGGCAATAAATGCCGGGGTAGAATTGTTAATCTGTGAACAGAGCACACAGTTGCTTAACATGGAAAGGGGGGACTTCATACCGCAAGCCAAGGTTGTGGGAGCCGCTACACTCAATGACCTGGTTCTGGATGCCGATGGCACGATGTGGTTCTAGGATGAACCTGAATTCGATTCGTCCCCCTTGCTCTCTCCTTTCCATAGAAAGGGGCTCTCTCGGCGTCGCTGAGTTTTTCGTTATCTAAGCTGCCCTTAAAGGAGGTGTGTCATGCCGGATGCTTTGGTAGTTGTCACGAGAGTCATCTCTGAGCACCATACCATCAGGGAACACGTCAGACTCGCTGGAGACACCATAAATGATATCGAAGCATTTCTCACCCTCCAGAGAACACAATCTGGATGGAGCCAGGCTTCAATCACGACCCTGGCCGCGAAGCAGGATCAACTTCTACAGGCGATCAGTTTTCTGGAACAAGGGCTGACAAATCACTTTGGATTCGAAGAGGACAATTTTCTCCCTCTCCTCGGAGAGCTCCTCGCCAAAGCTATCCTTCGCGAACACAATGAAGTATCAAGACGGGTCAAAGGTGTAAAGACGACTCTGACCAGCACAAAGCTGGAAGGACTCGAGCAGCAAGAGTTGTTGTCGAAGAGGTCGGTAATACAACATGGTATCAATGACCTTCGTCAGGCGGTTGAAGAGCACGCGCAGCATGAAGAAGCTATTCTCAATATGATGAAAAAAGCTCTGGAGGAAGAGACATCGTGACGGGATTGACTGAGGAAGTGGCAAAATGCGGCATAGAGCCTGGAAAACAGGCTTCGCAATCGAACACTTACTGCTCCCTCGTGAGGATATGACTTATGGCGGTTCAGCTGGAGTTCTTGAAGAGCATTTCATACTTTTCCCACCTTGACCTTACCGAGCTTGACTCCATCAGAAACCTTGTCTTCGAGAAAACCGCCGGTAGAGCAGAAATAGTCTCACTCGAGGGGGAATCGGATGCAAACCTGTATTTTGTCGCTTCGGGGGCCGTGACAGTGTTCAAGACTTCGGCTGAAGGGAAAGAGCAGGTCTTGAACATCGTGCGTCCCGGGGAGTCCTTCAATGATGTTCCCGTCTTCGATGGCGGTCCAAATCCTGCGGGTGCTCGGGCTATGGGACCCGTTCTTCTCTATGGAATAAAGAGAAATGATATGCAATCTATCATCCGGGACTATCCGCAGATAGCCTTCAATGTAATCAAGGTACTGGCAAGGCGAGTGCGTCACCTCGTATCACTGGTTGAGGACCTGTCTTTCAAGCGTGTCATCAGCAGGGTAGCCAGGATACTCTTTGAGCACATTGAAGGTCAAATGGACAGTGCGCCACGGCTTACACAGCAGGAAATGGCAGCTATGGCAGGTACTGCTCGAGAGGTAGTGGGCAGGTCGCTGAAGGCATTAGAGGAGGAAGGGGCAATCAGGTTGGACCGCCATCGCATAATAGTTACGGACAAAGAAGTCCTTCAAAAGATAATAGATAGGCCTTCTTGAGACAAAGGTCACAGACACATGGCAACGTTTGTTTCTAAAATATTTGCCATGGAGACTGGAAGACATGATTGAAATGCCTGTTATAGACCCCGGGAAATGTGATGGCTGCGGTCTATGCGTAGGCGTATGCCATTGCAGTGCTCTGGTAATAGTTAACAATACTATCACCTTCATTGAAACAGTGGAGTGTGACTGGTGCACGGACTGCGAAATTGTCTGTTCCACCGGGGCAATAGTCTGTCCTTTTGAGATAATTGTCCCAGAGCTCTAGAGACCAGCTAAGACCATTCGTGCAATATCATCGGTTGCTTTCCTGGCTGATCTCTTAGTATTGTCATGTTGCTGTATCTCGCCAGCATTTCTGTATGAGACAAAAGTCGCATACAAAGACGACCTCTACACCTATAATAGCCTTGTATAAGACATACACTTGCCCAAACGAAGAGCATAAAGGAGGTTGAAGATGGTAACAGTTTTGGAAGACGTTAAAGATAGACAACAGGTCTCTTCGGGGGCTGAGGTATTGGATCCGGTCGATGAAGAGATTGTCCAGGAAGATGAGGTCCCACAGCTTGAGATTACGCCTCACAAGCGGGGGCCTGAGCTTGGAGAGGACTTGTTGAATCTGTACTTCGCTGAAGTGGGGCAAACTCCCCTTCTCAATGACGAAGAGACAAAAGCGCTGAGCAGGCAGATAGAGGATGGAAAGCATCTTGTGCGAATCGAGAAGGACTGGGTTGCCGAGCACGGCGCTCAGCCTTCGGCAATCGAATTGTTGCTGGCATTATTGGACCGCTTCCGTCGAGCGCGCTCGCTTTTTGACAAACTCTATCAGTATCTTGAACTTCCCCCTCAACAGAGTATGGCAGAAAAGGTGTCCCATCCGGCTCTGCGCCGTGCAATAGATGGCAATATCGATCAACATCTATCGAGCGCTATTGCCAAGATCACCGGGGAAAGCCAAACCGGTGTCGAGAAGGCCGTCATGGAACTATCGCTTGACAGTCGGCTGATACCCTGGCATATCCTGCAATCGGCTGGCCAGGGAAGTCCCCTGCGCGAATCCGTGGAGGCGCTACAGTCGCCGGAATTCCATGACAAGCTGGAAACGCATCGCTCGGCAATTCTCAAGCACTTCGAGCAAATAAGAGAAAGGACGCGCCAGGCAACCAACCATATGATTCAGGCCAATTTGCGCATGGTAATAAGCGTGGCCAAGGGACATAATGGTTGGGGCGTGCCTCTATCCGACCTCATCCAGGAAGGAAATATCGGGCTAATGCAGGCAGTGCAGAAATTTGACCATCGCAGAGGTTACAGGTTCAGTACCTACGCCATTCCCTGGATCTGGCAGGCAATCAACAGGGCAGTTAATGATCAGTCACGCAAGGTACGCCTGCCGGGCCACTTAATTGACGATCTGACGAAACTGACACGGGCAAGGAATAGCTTAGCTCAGGAGCTCGGCCGCCAGCCCACTGAGAAGGAACTGGCCTCCGAGATGGGACTGACGTCCAACAAAATAGAGGCATTGCTTAGGGTAAGCTCTGGTGGGGCTACTTCTCTGGAGACGCCTGTAGGAGAAGAGGGCGGCCAACTCGGTGATTTCATCGCAGACCAGACCGCTGTACAACCCGAGGAAGAGGCCACTGTGAGCCTGCTAAGAGAAGACCTGAGCAGAACCATGGAGTCCCTCACACCCCGAGAACGACGCGTCATTGAGTTGAGATTTGGTCTGGACAACGAGCGCAGTCGAACTCTAATGGAGGTTGGCACAGAATTAGGTCTCACCAAAGAGCGAATACGTCAGATTGAAAAGGAAGCGCTGGCCAAGCTGCGCCATCCCAGTCACAGCCGTGACTTGATAGAGTATCTCGAATGATGAATGGTCAAGCTGATTCTTGAGCAACCTCTACCCTCTACCGGATAGCTTACCGACCTGTCTATATCGACCGCTGTTGCCAGGTCGGTTCGACCTTTGCTTTCCTCAGGCGCAGGGAATTGGTGACCACATTTACTGAGCTGAGGGTCATCGCTGCCATCCCGACCATCGGGTGTAGAAGACCCATTACTGCCATGGGAATTGCCAATCCATTGTATATCCAGGCAAAGAAGTAGTTCTGTTTGATCTTTTTAAAGGTAGCCCGGGAAAGATTCACTGCGGTAACTACAGCGCTCAATTCTCCGCTCACCAGCGTTATGTCGGACGATTCAATGGCAATGTCGGTTCCAGTGCCTATAGCTATACCTACATTGGCCTGGGTAAGAGCCGGAGCATCGTTGATACCATCACCCACCATAGCCACAACCCCGACCTTCTCCTGCAGCCGCCGGATCTCAGCCACCTTGTCCTGGGGCAAGACTTCAGCCAACACCCGGGTGATTCCTACCTTCCTGGCAATGGCACTGGCGGTCCTCTGGTTATCGCCGGTAATCATTGCTGTCTCAAGCCCCATTTTTTCCAATTCAGCAATGGCCTGAATTGAGTCTTCCTTCAGGGTGTCCGCCACCGCAATAATACCCGCTATCTTGCCATCCACCGCCACCAACATGGCAGTCTTAGCTTCATCTTCCAGTTCACCCAACTTATTCTTAAGCTGACCGAAGTCGACTTGAGAGTCGGTCATTAGCTTCTGATTTCCCACCAGAACTTCTTTGCCATCCACCCTGCCTCTTATACCTTTGCCGGTGATGGCTTCAACACTCTCCAATTTCGTCAGATGAATCGCCCGTTCTCTGGCTCCTCCGACAATTGCCTGCCCCAGCGGATGCTCCGAGCCCTGCTCCAGACCGGCGGCGAGATAAAGAATATCCTTCACATCAAACGCGCCGTTTGTGACAATCTCGGTAATCCCAGGCTTACCTTTCGTGATAGTCCCTGTCTTGTCAAAAACGATAGTGTGGACATCGTTCATTGTCTGAAGGGCCTCTCCGTGACGGAACAGGATACCTTTCTCAGCACCCATGCCAGTGCCCACCATTAAAGCTGTAGGTGTGCCCAGCCCCAGAGCACAAGGACAGCTTATGACCAGGACGGCGATGCTGGCAAAGATCGCCAGCGTGACCGTCCCCAGGTCGGGATTCACCCAGGGTAGAAAGGTAGCCCCCCAGGTGATGATCCTCATGAAGAAGCCGGGGAACAAGAGCCAGCTGACCGCCGTGAGAAGTGCTATTCCCAGCACCGCCGGCACCATGTAACCCGTCACCCTGTCGGCGAACTCCTGTATGGGTACCTTGGAACCCTGGCATTCTTCAACCATCCTGATGACCTGAGACAGAAAAGTATCCTTGCCCACCTTAGTCGCCTGAACCTTCAGCAGGCCCTGCTGGTTGATTGTCGCCCCGATGACCGTGTCATCCGCCTTCTTGTTCACGGGCATCGATTCGCCAGTGGCCATGGACTCGTCGACGGCGCTCTCGCCCTCGACCACCACTCCGTCGGTTGGAATCTTCTCGCCCGGCCTGACGACCATGATGTCTCCCACCTTCACCTCTTCGATGGCTATCTCTCTCTCCTCACCGTTCACCAGTATGCGGGCGGTCTTGGCCCCCAGTTGCAGGAGTTTCTTGATCGCCTGAGAGGCCCGGCCTTTGGCCCTCGTTTCCAGGAATCTACCGAGCAGGTGGAAGGATACGATTCCCATCGCCATCTCGATGAAGCCCGGCCCGCCCCAGATGAGTGCGGCTATCCCCATGAAATACGGCGGCACAGAGCCGAGCGATATGAGGACATCCATATTGGCGCGGCGGCTTCGGATCGCCCTCAGACTGGCAAGGTGCGTAGGCCAGCCGACCAGGAAGACAACGGGAAAGCCGAGCACGGCGATTATCAGGCCATATATCAGGTCATCCACGGGAATCGTGACGGCCATGGACAGAATCATCAGAGTCCAGGCCACGCCCGAAGGGATGATGGCGAACATGAATCGCCTCTTTGCGTTCTGAACTCTCAGTACGTCGTCGTCAACCCTCTGCTCTTCCCCCTCCTCATCTACCACCGAATAACCTGCCGATTCCACCGCCAGCCTGAAGTCAGCCATGCCAGTCTCGCCCTTCAGGTAAGTAACGGTTGCCTTCTCATTGGCTAAGTTGACATTGGCCGAGATTACTCCCGGCACCTTCCCCAGAGCCTTCTCGACGTTGGCGACACAGGAGGCACAGGTCATGCCGCCCACCTTGAAGGTTCTTTTCTCCAGGCCTACGCCATAACCCGCATCTGATATCGCATCCACCAGCGCTCTCGTATCTATCCGGCGCGGGTCGTATTCGATAGATACCTCTTCACTGGCTACATTGACATTGGCCCGCTGTAGCCCCGGCAGCTTAGCCAGTCCTTTCTCGATGGCAGCGGCACATGAGGCGCAGGTCATACCTGTCACCGGAAGGATTATCTTTTTGGTTTCGTCAGACATCTATTTCACACTATCCTCTGCGATACCACAATTCATAGCCACATCTTTGCATATTGTCAAGTCCGTGCATATTCAGACCGCACTTACGACACAATGCTACCGAATAATCTAGTAATCATGGCCTCTGTCCTTGTGCTTACGACGCATTATCATTATACAGAGTAACAGGCACAGCAGCACATCGAAACTCGGCTAACTTCCTCAAACGTGAACGCCCTCAGAACCGTTGAATCTCCCAGCGGCATAAATCAATACAACAGTATGGCACCTGAAGGCTGGGAAGCGGGAACGTGATGACTCCACCGGCTATTTGCTGGCCTTCGCTTTCTTCTTGGCGGAGACGGAGATCTTCTTTGGTTTAACCTCTGGTGTCTTGGGAAGACTAACCTCCAGCACCCCATCCTCATAACTGGCTTCAATCTTCTGTGCATCAACGTTGGAGGGCACAGATATAGAGCGGGAGAAGCTACCATAAGAACGTTCACAGCAGTAATAATCGTCTTCCTTAACCTCGCTCTCAGCTTTCCGCTCCCCTCTGATAGTCAATGTGTCGCCTACAACCGAGATATCTATATCCTCCTCCCTCATTCCCGGAAGCTCAGCCTTCACTACAAACTTATCTTCCTTCTCAAACACATCTATGGCTGGCGCCCACCCCATCTCCATCGCAGGAATGCGCCTCCATAC
Organism: Dehalococcoidia bacterium; assembly: GCA_046483735.1. Taxonomy (GTDB): domain Bacteria; phylum Chloroflexota; class Dehalococcoidia; order GIF9; family AB-539-J10; genus RBG-13-51-36. Next base: position 10,045 of record JAWOCP010000112.1, on the reverse strand, counting down.
TATGGGTAGAAGCGGCCGGCCAAAGATATCGTCAAAGCGTCGTTCCATTTCCTCTAATTCACTGAATGTTCTCCAGGGAATCAATCCCCTCCCGGGCCTCCATCTTTCCATCATCATAGATAGCACCTCCTTTTCCTTATTTGCCTGGACCAATGTCCCGCTTCCCGCACGTTTAGGTATTCAATAACCATGGTAGCTAACCGCCAATAAAGAAGTCATAAAATGGAAGAGGAAAAGATTACAAAACTATGACATTTGACTGGCCGAGCTGCCAGCGAACGCCCGCCATCAACGATGAGTGCACAACAAGCAATAGATAGTCAATCATACCGCACAGGACATCTTTGACCCGGCAACGCTTGGCAGGCTTCTTTCCTATGTAGTATGATTGCCATACTTTGCCTGATTTCAGGAGCCAACTTTGATTTGGGTCAAGTTCGTTCTCTGCCTTGCCGTAATCTTATTCGCCGGAACAAAGCTGGCCTTGTACGGGGACGCTATCGCCGAGAAGACGAGGTTAGGGCGAATATGGATAGGGCTGGTGCTCATCGCCACTATCACCACCATGCCGGAACTGGTCACTTCAGTCAGTTCCGTGGCACTGGTTGGCTCACCTGATTTGGCCCTGGGCACCCTTCTCGGCAGTTGTTGTTTCAACCTCTTCATTCTGGCTCTGCTGGATATCTTCCACTCGCGTACCCCGGTCTTGTCCGGGGCGAGCCCCAGGCATGTGATGGCAACTGGCTGGGGGGCATTGCTCATTACTGTTGCTGCCGCAGGCATAATCGCCGGCAGCAGATTTTCCTCTCTAGCCCTTGGCTGGGTGGGCATCCCGACCATTGTTATTCTTGTACTGTATTTGCTGGGGATGTGGTGGATATTCCGTCGCGAACGCGGTCATCGCTTGCACGCCGCTCTCGCCGACTCCCACCAATACGATAAGCTTGCCACAAGAACCGTGTCCATTAGATTTGCTCTGGCAGCAGCGGCTGTAATTGCAGCCGGCATCTGGCTGTCGTTCATTGGAGATGAAATCAGCCAGACTACCGGTTGGGGCAGCACTTTTGTCGGAAGTCTATTTCTAGCCATCACTACCTCGGCACCGGAATTAGTGGTGGCTATCACCGCCCTCCGTATGGGTGCCGTCGATTTGGCAGTGGCTGACATAGTGGGCGCCAATATGCTCGACATGGCTATGATCGCCCCGGTTGACCTTGCCCATGGTCAGGGAGCCGTTCTTTCCTCCGTATCAAGTGGTCATCTTATTGTTGCCTCCGTGGCAGTGTTAATGAGCCTGGTGGTCATTGCCGGGCTCAGGTTCCGGCAGAGGAGCAAGCTTCTCAGAATTGCCAGTTGGTACGCCCCCGTTTTGATCGCACTTTATATTTTCGGTGCTTATACCTTGTTTGCATCAGGCACGGGTTTATGATAAATTGTTGTCCGTCAAATGCTCACTCCGAAAGGAAACGGACAGCAGCCCCTGTAGCTCAGAGGATAGAGCACTGGCCTCCGGAGCCAGGTGCAAGGGTTCGAGTCCCTTCAGGGGCAGTTCCTTATAAAATGTGAGTTCCCCAAGTATAGACTCTTGACAGCGCCAGAGTGATGTTGTACAGTTTGGGATTTCGCAAAGACAAAGTACTGTAGTTTCCATGGGTAAACAGGTTTCTTGTTATGGCTGAGCTTCTTGAGATAAGGTGGCATGGAAGAGGAGGGATGGGGGCAGTAACTTCCGCGGAGTTGGTCGCCCGTGCTGCCATAAGCGAAGGAAAATATGCTCAGTCATTTCCTAGTTTTGGCCCGGAAAGGAGAGGGGCGCCGGTTCTTGCTTTTCTCAGGATAAGCAACGAACCTATCAAGACCAGGACAGTTATCTATGCGCCTGATGTGGTGGCCGTGCTCGATCCAGGGTTGTTACACGCAGTGGACGTGACCTCTGGGCTTAAGGAGAATGGCAAAATCATAATTAATTCAAGGAAATCCCCCGCTGAACTGAAGTCTGAATTCGGATTTAAGTTGCCTGTAGCTGCGGTTGATGCGACGAGGATTGCCAGAGAAACGATAGGCCTGCCTATTAGTAACACCGCTATGATAGGCGCATTGCTGAAAGTTGCCGAAGTCGTGACAGTTGATTCTGTGGTTGAGCAGTTGCAGGAGCGCTTTGGATCTAGGGCCAAGGGAAATATCGAAGCCATGAAAAGGGCTTACAATGAGACTGCGGTGAAGGAGTAAGCAATGGCAAGTGAGTTGACCTGGAAGGACATGGAAGTTGGCAATATCGTAACAGAAGCCGGAAATGCTAGCTTTCGGAAAACCGGCGACTGGAGGACACAAAGGCCCATATTAGACAAGGACAAGTGCATTAAATGTGCTTTGTGCTGGATCTATTGCCCTGATGCCGCCATAAAGCCTGGTGAGAATGGATATTATGAGGCTGACCTCTATTACTGCAAAGGATGCGGTATCTGCGCCAGCGTATGTCCCGAAAACGCTATAACCATGGTAGAGGAGGAGGAAAAATGAGTCTACGAACCGCATTAGAGGCCTCCCATGCTGTAGCTGAGGCAGCCAAAATGGCCGACGTAGATGTTATTTCTGCTTACCCCATAACACCCCAGACACACATCCCTGAGCGGCTTGCCGAGATGGTAGCCAATGGAGAATTGAGCGCCGCTTATATTCCGGTCGAGTCGGAGCACTCGGCCATGAGCACCTGCCTTGGGGCCGCCGCGGTGGGTGCCAGGACTTTCACAGCTACTGCGGGCCAGGGATTGGAACTCATGCATGAAGTGGTATATGTGGCTGCCTCAATGAGATATCCTGTAGTCATGGCAGTCTGCAACAGAGCTCTTTCTGCACCCTTGAGCGTTTGGGGAGACCATTCCGATGCCATGTCTGTCAGGGACACTGGCTGGATACAGGTCTTTTGCCAGACCAGCCAGGAGGCGTTCGATTTGACCCTATGGGCGTTCCGCGTTGGGGAGGACCCTAAGGTCCTGCTTCCGGTGATGGTTCATCTTGATGGGTTTACCCTATCACACGTGACAGAGCCTGTCATTTTGCCAGAGCAAAGTGAAGTAGATGCGTTTTTGCCAGGATTTCAATACCGCTTTGCGCTAAACCCCGATAAGCCAATGACCCACGGAGCTTTTGGCCCGCCTGAGATATACTCCGAGACAAAGCTAGCTCAAGCAGTAGCATTCAGCAAGTCCAAGGAGATAATACTTCAAGGGTGGAAGGAATTCGCAGACATTTTTGGTCGTCATTATCACCCGGTGGAGACATACAAAACGGAAAACGCCGAAACATTGCTTCTCACTATGGGCAGTTACACCGAGACGGCGAAGATTGTGATTGATGAACGGAGAGACAAAGGTGAGGCTATAGGACTTGTAAGCTTGCGCCTCTGGAGGCCGTTCCCCTTTGAGGAATTCCGGCGAGCAGTTAAAGGCGCCCGATTGCTTATTGTTTTCGACAGATGTATTTCTTTTGGCCTGGGAGGCCCGGTCTTTGCTGAAGTCAGGTCGGCCTTGTATGATGAAGAGCCACGGCCAAAGGTAGTGAGCATCATAGGAGGTTTGGGCGGCAGAGATATGTCTGAGGATAACTTCGACTACGTTATTGATAGAGGCCGGGAAATTGCGGCAAAGGGGTCAGATAGGATTGTTGAGACAGTGGGCATAAGATGACACCTGTAAGCTGTGAGCCGATAGCTATCTGTAAGGGGTAAGAAATGGAAATGAAGGCTGTAAGATTTGGCGAAACGCTGGTGCCCGCCAAGGAGTTCCTTGCTGAAGGCCATAGTTTTTGCGTTGGCTGTGGAGAGGCCCTGGCAATAAGGCTTGCCCTGAAAGCCCTGGGAGAGAATGTGATACTGGCCATGGCTACAGGATGTGACGAAGTAACCACCACGCCGCTTCCTTATACTTCTTGGCGAGTCCCCTGGATGCATACGCTTTTCGAGAATACCGCTGCTGAAATCTCGGGCATAGAAGCAGGTCTAAAGATTCTGGCGAAAAAGGGCAAGATGCCTGAAAGAGATATTGTATGTGTTGCTATGGGCGGGGACGGTGCCACCAGCGATATAGGGTTGCAGGCTTTGTCCGGGGCATTTGAAAGAGGCCACAACTTCTTGTATATCTGTCTTGATAACGAAGCCTACATGAACACCGGAATTCAAAGGTCGAGTGCCACGCCCTACGGGGCTTCGACTACCACTGCTCCAGCAGGAAAGCTCAGCATAGGACAAATTACCCAGAAGAAGGATATGCTTGCTATTGCTGCCGCTCACAATATACCTTACGCGGCAACGGCCTGTCCCAGCTACCGCTTTGACCTGATGAAGAAGGTTAGGAAAGGGGCAGAGGTCAAGGGTCCAGCCTATGTTCATATTCTCGCTCCTTGCCCTACAGGCTGGAGACACAGCGGCGATTTGGCTATTGAAATAGGTCAACTGGCTGTGCAAACAGGTATCTTCCCTCTTTACGAAATAGAATACGGACGCTACAGACTGAATGCCGACCCCCCTAGACTTAAGCCTATTGAGGAATATCTGAAGCTGCAAGGGCGGTACCGGCACCTGGCAGGTGCACAGATTGAGACAATTCAAGAAATGGTAAACCAAAATTATGCCGAGCTCAAGAAGAAGGCAGCATGCTTTCCTTCGGGAGCCGAGGTGTCAGAACGATGAGTGTGAAGACAAAGAGCCCAAAACAAACCGGGGTACCCACAACAGTACGTAGAGCTATACGCCATTATCACGGGGACAAGGATATGCTAATTCAAATCCTTCTTGATTTGCAGACCACCCTTGGTTGGTTGTCCCAAGAAGCATTGACGGAGGTAAGCGAGCAATTAGAAGTACCCATTACCCAGGTCTATCAAATCGCAAGTTACTATAAGGCTTTCAGCCTTATGCCCAGAGGTCGTCATATTGTGAAAGTATGTATGGGGACGGCATGTCAGGTGCGTGGTTCGCCACAGCTTCTGGACGTAATCTCGGCTACGCTTAACATGAAGCCGCATGAGACCTCAGAGGATATGCGTTTTACCCTGGAAACGGTCAATTGTCTTGGCTGTTGTGCTATGGGTCCGGTTATTGCGATTGACGGCGTGTACCACAGCAAGCCCTCGGTTTCAGACCTCAGGAAAATATTCAAAGCTGCCAAGTAAGGAAAGATATGAGTAACAAAAGGCTTTCCTCGGCAAACGAGCTTGAGGAATTAAGGAAAGAAATACTGTCCAGAAGAGACCCCGCTAAGCCCGTCATAACCGTCTGTACTGGCACTGCCTGTCAGGCCTATGGCTCATTAGAAGTCTACCGGAGATTCGCCGACGAGCTCAAGAAGCAGGGAGTGGAAGGCTCGGTGGTGGAAGCTAAGGCCACGGGATGTCATGGATTTTGCGAACAGGGGCCTGTTGTAGTTATCTTTCCTCAGGAGATTTGCTATGTGAGAGTGAAGCCGGAGGATGTACCGGAAATAGTCTCTGCAACACTGGCCCGGGGTACGATTATCGAGAGGCTTCTCTATAACGAACCCGTAACAGGAAAGAGAATAGCCAGAGACCCTGATATTCCCTTCTACAAAAACCAGATGCGCATTGTATTTGGGAATAACAGGTACATAGACCCTACGAACATAGAGGACTACATAGCACTCGGTGGATATAGTGCCTTATCAAAAGCTTTGGTCCAGATGACTCCCGAGCAGGTTCTGGAGGAGATAAAGAAATCCAACCTCAGGGGCAGGGGAGGGGGAGGATTTCCCACAGGAATAAAATGGGAGACGACCAGAAGTGCCCCCGGTACACCCAAATATGTGATTGTTAACTGCGATGAAGGGGATCCCGGGGCATACATGGACAGGTCTATCATGGAAGGAAATCCACACGCCGTATTGGAAGGACTTATTATCGGTGCCTACGCCATAGGGTCACAGGAAGGCTTTGTCTATGTGCGACAGGAATATCCCATTGCATACGAAAACACCCTTCAAGCTATAAGACAGGCCCAGGAATATGGATTTGTGGGAGAAAACATCCTGGGCTCAGGGTTTGATTTTGAAGTCGAGATTCACCGCGGGGCAGGGGCCTTTGTCTCCGGGGAGTCAACAGCTCTCATGAGTGCCATTGAGGGGAAAGTGGGTGAACCCAGAATGAAATATATTCATACTGCGGTAAGCGGGATAAAGGGAAGGCCCTCAGCCTTGAACAATGTGGAGACCTGGGCCAATGTCCCCGTTATCATCAATAAGGGGGCCGAGTGGTTTGGTTCCATTGGTACGAAAGGAAGCAAGGGAAGCAAAATATTCTCTTTGGTGGGCAAGGTAAATAACACTGGACTTGTTGAAGTGCCTATGGGCATGACCTTGAGGCAGTTAGTCTACGATATTGGTGGAGGCATACTGAAGGGGAAGAAATTTAAGGCAGTTCAAACCGGAGGTCCTTCCGGGGGCGTGATTCCCGAGCAGTACTTGGACACTCCGATTGATTTCGACGAACTCAATAAACTTGGCTCCATGATGGGCTCCGGCGGTATGGTGGTTATGGATGAGGATACCTGTATGGTGGACACGGCGAGGTATTTCATCAGCTTCTGTTGTGAAGAATCTTGTGGCCAGTGTATTCCTTGTCGTGAAGGACTGAGAACGCTCCGGGAGATTTTGACTGATATTTGTGAAGGGAAAGGAGAGGAAGGAGATATACAAGCAATTGAAGATATAGCTGAAGTGATGCAGGACGCTTCTCTGTGTGCCCTGGGCAGCACCGCTGCCAACCCCGCCCTCACCACTCTGAAGTACTTCAGGGATGAATATGAGGCTCATATAAAAGAGAAGCGCTGCCCGGCAAAAGCGTGCAAAGCTCTCACTTCCTACTATATCGACCCCGATAAGTGTACCGCCTGCATGATTTGCTTCAGAAGCTGTCCAACCGAAGCAATTCATGGGGACAAAAACATAATTCACTGGATCGAACAGGATAAATGCATCAAGTGCAATACCTGTTTTGAGGTTTGTCCTCCTCGTTTCAGCGCAGTAAGAAGAATTTCGGGAGAACCCCTGCCACCACCTCCAGCTCCCAAGACTAGGGTTATCCGTGACGGGGGGAGGTGAATGAACATGACCATAACTCTACAGATAGATGGGAAAGAAGTAAAAGCAGAAAAAGGGATGACCGTACTGGAATCGGCCAAAGAGGCCGGCATCGAGATACCGACACTATGCTATCTCGATAAATTAGAGCCTTACGGTGCCTGTCGAATCTGCAGCGTTGAGGTAGAAAAGAATGGCAGGATTCTAATAGTAGCCTCTTGTGGCTATCCCGTGGAACAAGGACTGGTGGTGAGAACGCGTTCTCCCAAAATAGACAGGATTCGAAAAGTCATCATCGAATTAGTCGCCCTCACGACAATGGTCGACGGGGAGGTCGCCGGGAAAATAAAAAAGCTAGCTAAAGAATATGGTGCCGATATCCATAGGTTTGAAGCTCGCTTCAGAGCGAAACCAACAAGATGCATTCTTTGTGGACAATGTGTACGCTACTGCGATGAGGTTGTCGGTGAACACGCTATAGGCTTTGTGGGAAGAGGGATAGACCGGAGGACGGCCTTTTTCCCGGATAAAGCCAGGGTCTGCCTTACCTGTCAGGCTTGTTTTAACCTGTGTCCCACCGGCAAGATCCCGGCAGAAACCGACTTTGTGGTTTTCGATGGTTTTTCCGTCGATGATTACCTCGCCGGACAATCATAGGACTTCGGCAGTTGTCCCTTCCACACCACTGACAGAATCATGAATGTCGATTTCATCGAGCATCATCGGCAAAGCCGGGACAATACCAAAGCACAAAACACCAGTGACCCGAGCAGTGGAGAGCTTTGAATTTTGATATTTCGATTCGTTTAGAGCTTAGAGAACAGGACCTGGAATCTGGCCCACGGGGGTTGCTGTCAGCACGATTTCAATCTAAAATGAAGAGTTAAGCGGTTACCCCTGGTTCAACCATGGGCATTCTGGCGGTAACCGGTGAACACGGGGTGTGGCGCAGCGGCTAGCGCGCATGGTTTGGGACCATGAGGTCGGAGGTTCAAATCCTCTCACCCCGACCATGAATAGGAAATCAGAGGGTCAAACCTCATGGGTAAGAATTATGCTCACTTCTGAGATTTCCTCTATCCCTCATTGACATAGCACCCAACAATTCGTATTGTGCAGCCAAACAGATGACCTATTGAGAGAGAGACGGAGGCAGTTACCGCGAGTTCCGGTGAAACTGTCGGCCGGGCAGAAGCAGAAAATGGCGGAGCGCCTAGTCCGGGGCCACGCCCAGAAATCGCCTAATTTTGTCGGAAACACTTTGGCAGGAAGGAAATCTGCAGTGAAAAAGTTCAGGGGGGTATAAAACCATTGCTCCCAAAAAATGAGGCCTCAGAACTACTAGAAAACTATATCGAAAACCTGTTTCACTCAGAGTATCGGAACGAGCACATACACAAAGGCAAGAAGCCCAGCTCTGGCGACCATGTGGGCGTTGCCTTGTTTCCTCAATGTGTTATCATGGGGCGGTAGCTATCTTTGAAAAGGCCATGACCAACGAAGATGTTCCTGAATTACAGTCGATATGGGACGAGGCTAGGGCCTTAATCGAGCAAGGCGACTACGATAAGGCCATAGAGATCTATCGATACATACTTATCAGGTACTCGGATGAGCCGATAGCTGTGGAGCATGCCAATGCCTATCTGGGCAACATATTCCTCACGCTGCGGAAACTGAATGCCGCAGAGGAGCATATCAAGAAAGCGATAACCCTCAAGCCAGAGAAGCCTGGTTATCACTACATACTCGGCTTCACATACTCGATCGAGCGGCGATGGGATGAAGCCATCCTGGAGTTTGAAAAAGCACTTGAAGAAGAGCCGGGCAACGGTGAGTACTTGCGCGGGTTGGGCTGGGCCATATACAGCAGTGGTGATGTAGCCCGAGGGCTATCGTATCTTGAAGAGGCAAATCGCCTTCAGCCAGCAAGTGCCAACATAATGACTGATCTGGCTGTTGCTCATTTCTCTTCACTCAACGTTGATAAGGCACTTGAATACGCGGAGAAGGCGGTGCTGATTGACCCCGCCAACGCCATAGCTCAAGATGTCCTGAGAAGGGTCCGGAGCTTCAGCAAAGGATTCAGGCGACAACATGACACGACAGAGACGGCCTGAGCAGTGCCGCGACCACGATTACTGAGCTACCGTATCAACTGGGTCCCCTACATACCAGACATCGGAACCCCAGACCAGCGGTTGTCGCTGCACAATGACAAAAGTACAATCTCCTTGAAGCCGAAGTCACTGGATTCTCGTAGAGAATAGGTGCGACATGACTTTTCGTCGGTGAGAGATACATCCTCTCCAACCAGAACTGGTGAGAGATTCAAGAGACATGACAGAGTTGGTCTACTGAGGGAGTGAGCAATCGGCTCTTTGTCAAAGTACATACGTTGTGCTACAATAAGAGCGACTGGGAGGCAGGGTGGCAAGGCAAGGGCTGAATTTCTCCCAACAAATTAACACAGCCATAAATTCCGGGCAACACCTTCAGCACGCCTTCGTTAAAAGGGAAACACAATGGCTAAAGGAACAAACATCAACCTGGATAGTGATGAGATATTGGCTGAAGGCTTACTTAGCGACGAAGCCGGAGTTGAAAATGTCAGCGCCAGAGTCGAGGAAGTTGACGAGAAAGAAGAACGTGAGGAATTCCCCGCTGAGGAAACTGAAGAGGACAAGCCTCCGGCAGCACCAGGGGAATACGAGGTAATTGATGACTCAACTCGTATGTATCTTCAGGAACTCGGCAGGGTGCCGCTGCTTACAGTTCACGAAGAGAAGGTGCTGTCCCGGAAGATAGAGCTGGGTAGATACGTAGAAAAGCACAAGGATAACCACTTCAGGAGATATGAGAAATTCCCTTCACCCGTTGAAATAGTTATCCACATAATTCTTCAATTATCCAGGGCATATCCCGTTGTTCAGATTATTGAAGAGCGTATTGGTATC
>JAWOCP010000042.1:0-10722 GCA_046483735.1 Dehalococcoidia bacterium | reverse complement strand
TGAAAGAGAGAGCTAAGCCCCGTTGGAATCGAAGCAAGTACGAGAATGGGGAGGTGAAAGGATTCAACCCGATGGAATCGGAGCAACTGCGAAGATGTGGGAGTCGAAGGTGAACATCAAATCAGACGTCAATAGTATTCACGGAAATCACAAATGAAAGGAGGTGGAAGTAGCAATTTCAGAAGAGAGTTATACGAGAAAGCGTAACCAAATCACGAATGAAAGGAGGGATGCCTATGGTTTGATGACGGAAGAGAGATGTGATAAAGTTCTGAAAATTCTGTAAAGGAGGAGAAAGAAGTGAAAAAAGTATTTCTAATCTTGTTAGCGATGGTGCTGGCTATCAGCCTTGGTGTCGTCGGCTGTGAGCCGGGAGACAACGGCGATGAGATACCGCCCCAGCCGGACAAAATCGTGGTCGGTATGTCCAAGTCCGAGACGGGCCCGTTGGCCGACATTCACTGGGCGGCGGCCTACCCGATAGTTGCCACAATGGTGCCGCAGATTAATGCTGCCGGCGGGGTACTGCTCAAGGAATACGGCGCAACCTATAAGGTGCCGGTAGAGACGATAATATACGATGACGGCAGCGATGTGGGCATCATGATTGAGAACACAGTAAAACTGATAACGGTGGACGAGGTCGACTACCTGTGGGGTGCCACCGGCACGGCCATGATTTCCGCCCAGGCCCCCGTGGCCAATGTGTACAAGAAGGTGTTGATGACCATGGAGGGCGGCGCCACCTTCATAAAGGACGACGAGATTCCATTCCTGCCCTACCTGTTTGTCACCCTCAGCTTTTCCGACTGGTACCAGCTTCCCGTCTGGGCCGACATGCTGGCGGAGGCGGGCGCCGAGACGGCGTTTATCGCCTATATCGACGACGAGCACGGCCTGGAGTATACAGAGGTGGCCACAGAGGAATTCGCCAGGGTGGGTATTAACATTACAGGCACCCCCTTCCCCATGGGGTATGACTTCACGGCATTCGATACCGTGATAGCGGCGGCCCAGACATCGGGCGCCGACGTCTTCTGCGTTTTCGCCTACCCTCCCCAGAATATGCCACTTCTCGGAGAGGCGATAGAGACTCCCTATAATCCCAACGCCATCATATTCGGCCCCGGCGCCAACTTCGGGTTCTTCCCCTTCTTCGCCGGTTATGAGCCAAGCGACATGGAAGGCGTGTCGTGTTTTGCCGTGGCCAATCGGGCGACATCGGCGGCCATGTCAGACATGTTCGACGCCATCGAGGCCACGATGGATGGTGTACTTGGTCCGCCGCCTGGCTTTCCTGGGGCTTGGTTCCTTGACTGGTGGGGACACCCCCTGTACTGGGCGATGGTGCAGATATGGCAGGAAGCTGTGGAGGAGGTGGGATACGTCAGCCAGGACGGGTTGAAGGACGTCCTTGCTGCCAGCAGCCCGGCCAACCCGTTCACCACCATCCTGGGACCGACCTGGTACACGATGTTCCCGCCGGGCGGTGGAATACTGGCCTACGAGTGCCACACCGGGCAGATCGGCCAGTGGCAGAGCGAGATTGTGGAAATCGTGGGGTACGATGGAGTTGAGGACGACTTGACGAATTACGTGGTCACGGCGAATTTCACATATCCCAAGCCGGCATGGCCAAGCTAAGCTAATAGCAAATAGTAAGATTAGGAGTCCGGGAAATAGCAAGCAGGCTGTTTGGAAAGGCTCGGGGGGCGAAATCCCTCTGGGGGTATCCTTCCAGGCAGCCTGCTTCTGCGAGTGGCAGGGATAAGAAGCCAGCACTATGAGTGAGACACTTGTGATGGCAATCATTTCCGGCCTGTTGACCGGCGGCCTCTATGCCGTGATTGCCATGGGTTTCAGCCTCCAGTACGGCGTGGCCCGGGTGATAAACATCGCTCACGGCGAGTTCATCATGCTCGGGGCGTTCCTCACCTTTATGCTGTACTCGGGTTTCGGGATTAACCCGCTCCTTTCCCTGGCTATCAGCGGTCCGTTCCTGTTCATCATCGGTTTTGTGCTCCAGAGGACCCTGTTCACCAGCCTGCGGACGAGGGCGCCGACAGCGGGTGCTTACGAGGGCAACTCCTTGCTGGCCGCCTTCGGCCTCCTGTTCGTGGTCCAGAACATCGCCCTGATTAGATGGGGCGCTGCGATTAGGGGATATGCTTACTTGAACTACGGGGTCACATTGGGCGGGATGACATTCGCCGCCAACCGCCTGGTCGCCCTGGCCATTGCCATCGGCGTAGCCGTGGGCTTCTACCTCTTCTTCACCCGCAGCCGGCTGGGCAAGGCCATCAGGGCGGCGGCCCAGGACCCGGCCACGGCCGGGCTGATGGGGGTGAACGTCAACAACGTGCTGGCCATATGTTTCGGCCTGGGGGCCTTCATGGCTGGTGTCGGCGGCCTGCTGGTGAGCATGGTCTTTCCAATCACGGTAGCCATGGGGCTGAGATATACCGTCATCGCCATCATCGTGGTCGTGCTCGGGGGAATAGGCAGCATCCCGGGCAGCCTGGTCGGGGGTTTCATCCTCGGTATTGTCGGCAGCCTGGTCACCACCTACCAGCCCGCTCTGGCCATGATTGTTTTCTACGGCATCTTCCTGCTGCTGCTGCTGGTGAGGCCAACGGGCATTTTCGGAAAGAAGTGAAGACATGGATATAGCCACATTATTCACGCCCAGGAAGCTAGTGCCGGCAGGGTTGCTTGTTCTGGTTTTGGCCTTCCTGGTTAGCTTCCCCCTCTATGGTCTGCCGGCTTACTACACCGTCCTGCTGGGCACCATGTTCATGTTCACCATCCTGGCCGTGAGCTGGGCCATGTTCTCGGGCGCCACCGGCTACATGTCGCTGGCGCCGGCGGCCTTTTTCGGCGCCGGCATATATGCCTCGGCCCTCCTGTTCGGCAGAGGGCAAGAACTATTGCCCCTGCCGGCCGCCGTCGTGGCTGGAGGTCTCATTATCTTCGCGCTCGCTCTTCTTGTCGGCCTGGTCACTCTGCGGCTGAAGGGCATATATTTCACCATCTTCACCTTCGGGCTGGTTCTGCTCATGAGGGAGCTGGTCCAGTACTGGGAGCATAATATCATCGGCAAGCGCGGGCAATATATCGCCTTCGCCACCGACCAGACTGTTTATTACATACTGCTGGGCATCCTGGTGGCGGCGGTGCTGGCCTCCTACTTTCTCAGGCGCTCGAGATGGGGCCTGGCCATGCAGAGCATCGGCGGCAACGAGGCGGCCGCCGCCCACATGGGCGTCAATACAACCATGGTCAAAGTCGTCACCTTTGCCATCAGCGCCTTCTTCATGGGGGCGGCCGGAACGGCCATGGGACCGAGATTGATATATGTCGACCCCGGCATTGCCTTTAATCCGCTCTATTCCTTCATGCCGGTCCTGATGTCCGTCTTCGGCGGCATGGGAACGCTTTACGGTCCGGTAATAGGCGGGTTTCTTTTTGCCTATCTGGAACGGACGCTGAGGCTCCAGTGGCCGGGCTATTTTATGCTCGGGTTCGGCATCATATTAATATTGGTTGTTCTGTTCCTGCCCGGCGGGATGGCAAGCCTGATAGAAAGGGGGCGGCACAGGCTGAGGGGAGTGATACCGAAGCTGTGGAAAGGAGGCGAAGGGGGGCAGCATGCCAATACTTGAGGGCAAAGGTGTAAGCAGGTATTTCGGGGGACTGGCGGCGGTATCCAATGTCGACTTCCAGGTGGAGCAGGGCGAAATCATGGGGCTGATTGGGCCCAACGGGGCCGGCAAGACAACGCTATTTAATTTAATATCGGCGGCTCTGCCTCTCAGCTCAGGAGAAGTAAGATTTAAAGGCCAGAAGATCGACGGGTTGAAGCCGCACCGGATATGCCGGCTGGGAGTGGCGAGGACGTTTCAAGAGATTAAGCTCAGCGCCGATATGCCGGTCTTTCAGAACGTGCTGTTGGGGGCGTTATTCGGGACGCCGAGCCGCATATCAGGAGCGGATGCCGCCAGGGAAGTTGCCGGGGCGCTGGAGTTCGTGGGGTTGTCGGCGATGGGGGCGGTGCCGGTCAAAGACCTGACCCTGGCCAATCAGAAGCGGGTTGAAGTGGCCAGGGCTCTGGCCACCGGGCCGGAACTACTGCTGCTTGATGAGCTGATGGCCGGTTTAACCCAGGCGGAGGTAAGCGAGGCTATGGAGCTGGTAACCAGGCTTCGGGTTAGAGGGATTACGATCGTTATGGTTGAGCATGTTATGAAGGCCATCATGGGCATATGCGGGCGGATTATGGTGCTCGACCACGGTGAGAAGATTGCCGAAGGAACATGCCAGGAGATTGCCAGCAATAAGAAAGTTATCGAAATATACCTTGGAAATGAGGCTCCCAATGCTGCAAGTTAGCAACCTGGATGTTTTCTATGGGAAGTCTCAAGCCTTGCGGGACGTTTCTTTGAACGTCAATGAGAAGGAAATAGTGGCCCTGGTGGGCGCCAATGGGGCCGGCAAGTCGACACTGCTTAAGACCATATCCGGTCTGCTGCGTCCGGATTCGGGCAGCGTGGAGTTTCTGGGGCAGAGAATAGACAGGCTGGCGCCCCATAAGATTGTGGGACTGGGCATTTCTCATATACCGGAAGGGAGAAAGCTTTTTGCCGATATGACTGTGCGTGAGAACCTGGAGATGGGTGCTTATACGTCTGAAGCGTGGAAGCGGAGAAAGGAAACGCTGGAGCAGGTCTACCAGATTTTCCCGGTGCTGAAAGAAAGACGCAGAAACCTGGCTAATAAACTGAGCGGCGGTGAGCGACAAATGGTAGCCATCGGCCGGGGCCTGATGTCCAATCCCAGGCTGTGTATTTTCGATGAGCCATCGTACGGCCTGGCGCCGAAACTGTTCTTAGAAGTCCTGGAGGTCATAAAGCACCTGCGCGGGCAGGGAATGACCATCTTTCTGATTGAGCAGAACGTCCGGCAGACCCTGGAGACGGCCGACCGGGCCTATGTGATAGAGAACGGGCGGATTGTCCTGGAGGGGACAAGCCAGGACCTTCTGCAAAACGAAGAGGTGAAGAAAGCGTATTTGGGGGTGTAGGGGTGGGCGGAAAATGTCAAATGACGAAGGCCAGAAGCCCAAATAATGACAAATGACAAAGCTCAAATGTCAAATGAAGCTCAAAGTCCAAATGACAATAAGAAGTACAATCTTGAAGAACGCACCGCACAATTCGGTGAAGCAATTATTGAGCTTGTAAAGACTTTCCATCAAGACTCTATCAACGGTCCCCTTATCAGTCAAATAGTAAGAGCGGCGACCAGCATCGGGGCAAACTACATGGAAGCAGATGGAGCAGAATCCAAGAAGGATTTCCAGCATAGAATTTCCATCTGCAAAAAAGAGTCAAAGGAGACAAAGCATTGGCTCAGAATGATTGCCAAGGCAAATCCCGGCAGGCGAGATGAGTGCCAGAAGTTATCAAGGGAAGCTCAGGAGCTTAGTTTGATATTCTCTGCAATTCTCCTGCCTAGGAAGAGGTAGTTCTGGCATTTAAGCATTTGGATTTGAATTGTCATTTGGATTTTGACATTTGAGTTTGTTTAAAGGAGGAAAGCTATGGCACGAGGTTACATGGGGAAGGTCCTGTTTGTGGACCTGGCCAAGAATCAGCTAAAGGAGGAGGCGCTGGATGAAAATCTTTGCCGCCAGTTCATCGGAGGCTATGGCATCGGCGCCAGAGTCCTCTTCAGCCGGCAGAAGGCCGGTGTGGACCCGCTGGGGCCGGACAATACCCTGGGCATCCTCAGCGGCCCGTTTACCGGTACTCCCGCGGTGGCGGGGACGAGGTTTACCGTGGTGGGAAAATCACCGTTGACGGGGGGCTGGGGTGATGCCAACTCCGGCGGTTACTTCGGTGCTTTCCTGAAGTTCTCCGGCTACGATGCCGTGTTCTTTAACGGTATATCGGCCAAGCCGGTCTACCTCTTCATCGATAACGGCAAGGCTGAACTGAGGGATGCCGCCCACCTGTGGGGCAAGGATACCCGCCAGACGGAAGAGATGCTCCAATCTGAACTGGGCAAGGACGTGGAGGTAGCCTGCATCGGCCCGGCGGGTGAGAGGGTCTCTCTCATCTCGGCAGTGATAAGCAAGAGCAGAACGGCGGCCCGTTCCGGTCTGGGTGCCGTGATGGGCTCAAAGAAGCTCAAGGCAGTGGCTGTGAAGGGCAACATAAAGGTGCCCCTGGCCGACGAAATAAAGACCAGGGAACTGAGAAAGAAATACCTGGGTGAACTGGGGGGGCATATTGTGTGGTTGAAGCCGTTCGGCACGCCTTTCCTCGTTGATATCGGCGTTCAGACCGGTGATTCGCCGGTCAAAAACTGGGCAGGTGTGGGGGTTATCGACTTTCCAGATTTTCAACCTTTGGCAAAAGAGGCTGTGATTGAGCGCCGGTCGAAGATGTTTGCCTGTTACCAGTGCCCCATCGGGTGTGGGGGGTACATGAAGGCCGGAACCGGAGAGTACAAATATGAAGCCGGTTCCCGGAGACCGGAATATGAAACGATTGCCATGTTCGGCACCAATTGTCTTAATAATAACCTGGAATCGATAATCATGGCCAATGACATCTGCGACCGGGCGGGCCTGGACACCATCTCCGCCGGGGCTGCCATTGCCCTGGCCATTGAATGCTATGAGAAGGGGCTGATTACCAGGGCCGATACCGATGGCCTGGAAATGACCTGGGGCAACCACAAAGCCATCGTGGCCATGACCGAGAAGCTGGCCAGGAGGGAAGGTCTTGGTGACATATTGGCCGATGGAGTGAAGGTGGCAGCGGAGAAGATTGGCCAGGGCTCCGACCAGTACGCCATACATATAGGCGGGCAGGAGCTTCCGGCACATGACCCGAAGCATGCGTTTCACTTTGCCACCGGCTACAGGCTGGACCCCACTCCGGGTCGTCATTTCGTGGGCTCGGAACTGTCGGATGCGCCGGCGCATCCTTCAGGACTACTGCCCAGATTCGACCACAAGTCCTTTTCCGGCCGGGGGGAAGCGCGCAAGATAGGCAGCAATTTCCACCAGGTCGTGGTTTGTACCGGGATGTGCCTGTTCGTGTACTGGGCCTTTCCCAATGTCGAGCCTGTCGGTGAGTTCATGAGGGCGGTCACCGGTTGGGAAATGTCCGATGACGAATTACTCAAGACGGGGGAGAGAATCTCCAACATGCGGCATGCCTTCAATATCCGGGAAGGGTTGAACCCGCTGGAGTTCAAAGTCCCCGACAGGGTAGTGGGCAGGCCGCCACTGAAAGAAGGGCCTGTGGCCGGAATAACCATCAATGAGGACACTATGACTAAAGAGTACCTGACGGCCATGGACTGGGACCTCAAGACAGCCAGGCCCAGCAAGAAGAAACTGCTGGAGCTGGGGCTGGCCGACGTGGCTCAGGAACTCTGGCCTTAGCCGGCTCAATTCGGGCAAGAATTTGTGCTGTTAATATTGGGGCTGCTCCGATCGGAGCAGCCCCAATGTTTTTGTTGTCGATACCGGCCTTGAAGGGAAGAGACTACAGCATCACTGTTCCGCCATCAACAAAGATGATTTGTCCCGAGACCATATCCGAGGCAGCTGAGGCTAGAAATACGGCTGCTCCCACCGGGTCGGTCGGCTGTAAACGTTGATGGATAGATTGTTCACCGGTGGCAATCTCAAATACTTTCTCGCTATCTTTCTGGGCCAGACTGGCTTCGGTAGCCACATATCCCGGTGCAATAGCGTTGACGTTAATACCGGATGGACCCAGAGCTCTAGCCAGGGCGTGAGTTATTACGCCAGTCGCTGCTTTGGTACAGGCATACGGCAAATAGAGTTGGGCTGCGGGGACTCTGTCGACAATGGACGCCATATTGATAATCTTGCCCTTTTTCTGCTTCACCATCAGGGGAACTATAGCCTTACAGACGAGCCATGTCCCTCTGGCATTCACATCAAACGTCTGGTCCCACTCCTCCAGCGTCCAGGCATCCCAGGGCCGGGGATCGACCGCATACCATATGGCGGCATTATTGACCAGGATATCGACCCGGCCATACTGCTGGATAACCTCCTCTGCGATCTTGGTGGTATCCTCTTGCTTAGAAATATCAGCCTCCATGGCAACTGCTTTCCCACCCTTAGCCCTTATTTCTTGAGCTACGCTTTCAGCTCCTTTCAAGTTGATATCAGGCAAGAGCAATTTGGCCCCTTCCTCAGCAAACTGCAAGGCAAAGGCCTTCCCCATACCACGACCCCCTCCGGTTACGATAGCTACCTTGTCTTTCAGTACTCCTGACATGTCTCCCTCCTTATTGATTCTCGGTGAATAGCTTCAAATCAGTAACCCAGTCGAGGCGTGAGGCAACACTGACTGCCTGAACCAAGGCAGACAGGGGTCTTCCGCTGCCTATATCATAATATGTCCACCATTTACAAGGATGACCTGCCCTGCGATCAAATCCGAGTCTGCTGAGGCTAGAAATACCGCAGCCCCGGCCACGTCTTCCGCTTCTACACGTCGCTTTATCATTTGGGCGGCGACAACACTCTCAAATAATTGTTCGGCACCATCGTGACTCAAACTGGCTTCGGTGGCCGCTAATCCGGGGGCAATGGCATTTACATTTATGCCGGAAGGGCCTAAAGCAGCAGCCAGAGCGTGGGTCAATGAGTAAATTGCTGCTTTGGTCAGAGCATAAGGTACAAAGAACTGGGAATCCGGGGATTTGAAAACATCAGACGCAATATTGATAATCTTGCCCTTTTTCTGCTTTACCATCAGAGGAGCTATGGCCTTACAGACCAGCCAATTTCCCCGTACATTGACCGTAAACATCTGGTCCCATTCCCCTGTCGTCCAGGCGTCCCAGGGCTTGGGAGTTACTCCATAGTATATGGCAGCATTATTGAGCAGGATATCGACCCGGCCATACTGCTGGATAACCTTTTCCGCTATCTTTTGACCGGCATCTTCGTGCGAGATGTCAGCCTCCATGATGGCTACTTCCCCGCCTTTGGCCTCTACTTCCTTAACCGTACCCTTAGCCCTTTCCAGATTGGTAGTAGTTAATAGTAGTTTGGCTCCTTCCTCGGCAAACCTCAGGGCGAAGACCTTGCCAAAACCACGACTGGCTCCGGTTATGATGGCCACCTTGTCCTTTAGTACTGGTGACATTTCTACCTCCTTTTTGCTCTTTGGTTTTGATTGCGCGTTCAGATTTCGGGCATCTTGCAAGCCCCGGCCGGGACACTCAAGCTTTGACTTCGGGGCTGCCGACATAACCTTTTACATTGCCCTTTTCAAATTCGTCCAGGATAATTTCCGTCGCCCACATAGCCCCTTCCATAATAACGCAACCTTCTGTGATTCCGAGGAATTCAGCACCCATGTCCGCGCGTGTCAGGTCCCACGCCTTTCCGAAAAACTTCCTCTGGATATCCTTACACAGCAGGGAATTATATTTCTGGTAATACTTGTTCAGGAGAGCGTTCCGAACGATAGCGCAGTTCTGGCGAAAAAGGCTTTCGTCCTGACTCTCCCGCTGAGTTCCCAGGGCCAGCCCAATTGCCAGAGCGCCGCTGGCTACAGCACCACAGGAACCATCTCCACTCAAGCCAACACCTCCGGTCAGAAGGCATATCCCTGAAAAAAGCCTGTCTTCCATATCCCTGGGGATAATCTCCAGGCCCCCCCATCTCAAGGCATCGATTATGGCCAGAAACGTGCACTGGCCGCAGCCCTTGTATTTTGCTTCATATTCTATGCCCAACTCCTCTGCTTTCTTGATGATCTCATCCTTCGTCTTCGTGAGCTTGGCCATAGTCGCCGTACCTCCGTTTCTGCTTTGATTAGCACGCATTGTACCATGAATAAACGACCTGTCGTCAACTTGTGTCGCTTCGCTGGCATGGGTAGCGACATTTCTCTGCTCTTGGTATAATTTGTTCTTTGATAGCTAAATCAAGTCTAGCGGACTCCAGAGTCCAATACAGGATGGGGTTTAACAATGTAGTTGCCCTATTTATTGGGCAGCCCTCTGTGTCGTTGCGAGTCCCGACCTATCGGGACGAAGCAATCTGGGTGGGGGTGTTGAGTATGGAGATTGCCACGCTCCGCTCGCAATGACGGGAAGCGAAGGGCTCGCAATGACAGGAAGTGAAGTGCTCGCAATGACAGAAGGCCTGGCCCCGATGGAATCGGGGCAACTACAGGAATGTAAAAAATCAATTGCGCGCGAAATCAAAATCAAACAGCATAATATAGGTCAAGGAGGTAAAGAAAGATGGCTAAAGGTCTGGTTAACACATTAGCTGATTTGAAGGAAGAAGAGACTCTCAAGATTGTTCAGGACAGGTTGAACGCCAAGGAGGACCCGCTCAAAATTCTGGACGACGCCAGGAAAGCCATGGAGATTGTGGGACAGCGGTTTGCCAGCAGCGAGTACTTTATACCTGACCTGGTGTATTCCGGCGAGATACTGAAAGAGGTAACCGAGATTGTTAAGCCCAAGCTGAGCAAGGCGACGGAGAGCAAGAAGCTGGGCAAGATTGTTTTCGGGACTGTTGCCGGGGATATCCATGACATCGGCAAGGACATCGTCGTCTTCATGCTCGATGTCAACGGCTTCGAGGTCTATGACCTGGGGGTGGATGTCCCGGTGCAGACGTTCGTGGATAAGACAAAGGAGACCGGC
>JAWOCP010000035.1:0-7094 GCA_046483735.1 Dehalococcoidia bacterium | reverse complement strand
GTTAGTTGAGCCATTATAGGAGGTGCAAGAATGAAGGGTGGAATGGCAGAACAAAAACAAACGAGGTAGGCAAAATGGCCCGAGCTGAGGCTGCTCAAAAGTAAATAGCCTCTAAAGGACAAGGAGGTAACTATAAGCAATAATCGGAATTCCGAACCGGAATTGGATATTTTCGCAAAGGGGGTAAGCAGGTAGCGAGTAGAGTGCAGCAAATATGACTGCTCAAGATTTGGTCAGAACAAATTAGGGAGGAAAATTGTCATGAAAAGCGATGCGGAACTGCAAAAGGATGTTATGACTGAACTAAGGTGGGAGCCAAGTGTAGCCGCGGCAGAGATTGGGGTCGCTGTCAAGGATGGTATTGTCACACTGAGCGGCTATGTGGACAGCTACTTCGCGAAGTCTACTGCCGAGCGCACCGCCGCTCGAGTCTTTGGTGTCAGGGCAGTGGCAGGAGAAATCAAGGTCAGCTTTCCTGGTTCTTTCATGCGCACGGATGAGGATATTGCCGGGGCAGCGGTATACATTCTCGAGTGGAATGTCTCGGTGCCGCATGACCGCGTCAAAGTTAACGTGCAGGATGGCTGGGTTACTCTGAGTGGCGAGGTAGACTGGTGGTACCAGATGGACGCTGCCATGGATGCCGTGCAGAAATTGATAGGGGTGGTAGGAGTCAGCAACCACATAACTGTCAAGCCGGTGGCGAAACCGCCAGATATGAAGGCGAAAATCGAAGGTGCGTTTCAGCGTAATGCAATGCTTGATGCGCGACGGATCACAGTGGAAACTCGCGGCAGCAGGATACTTCTCAGCGGCAGCGTACGTACCTGGGCAGAGAGAGAAGAAGCCAAGTCGATAGTGTGCGCCGCGCCGGGTGTATCCGAGGTGGAGAACAAAATCACAATTAGCCCCTAGACCAAGAACTGGAGACCTGGTGGCGCTCGTCCGGCGTCCGCACCCGGAGCAGATAGAGGCTGTCCTCCGGAATAGCTTCTTCAATGGCTACTGTCACTGTAAAAAGCGTCGCCAGCGAGATGCAACGCTTCACCGCCTCCGGAGCCGTTGAGGGGTTTGCTTGCTTATGCTCTTCTATTCGTTCCTCTCTGAGACCTTCCACTTGCCTCTAGCCCCGTATCTTACCCACTTGCTTTGAGGGCTCATAGCCAATTCCGTACAAAGTCACTGGCAACTATCTCAACACAGAGTCAGGGAGTCATCAGTAACGCGATACTACGAAGATCAATGACTACTTGCGCCTTAGTGAAGCGCCTTTGCCCTTGACATGTAGTAGCTCTCCGTCAATCCAAGGGCCGAAGCAGATTCACCTAGAATTGAACATAATGACGATTTGTGTGATAACCAGCGTCCCACACAGCGCACGCATAGAGCGATTGCCTAATTCGACTAGGTCATGTATCATAGGTTAATAATACGTATAGGAGCGGGGCTTGGAGCCTTTCCGGTCACATTTGCAGAATTATCTCTCGGCTGTTCGCAGAGCCAAAGATCAAGGAGCCTCTCACGATTATCTGCGGTCCATCTTTATTGACTTCGCCAAAGAGAGCTTCAGTGTTGACCCGAAACATGTTGAACTTGAAAAGGGTATAAAAGGCGCCACCCTGAGAGGACGCATTGATGCCCTCTACCAGGATATCGTTTTTGAATTCAAGCGTGACCTAAGGATAGAAAGGGACAAAGGCAAGGAGGAGCTGGAGCGTTATCTTCGTTCCCTCGGTAATAAACAAATCTTCTTCGGTGTCCTCACTGATGGCCTTGTGTTCGAAGCCTATCTTCTTCAGGATGATAGTCTAAAGAAGATAGATGAAGTCAATCTGGAAAAGCTTCTCCCAGAAGACGCGTTCATCTGGTTTGATGCTTTTATATTCTCAGAGTCGGAGAGAAAAGTGACACCGACCTCGCAGGACGTCGTGAAGAGGTTCGGCGATACTAGCCCGGTCTTCAACTCCTCGTTCCGCAGGCTCAGTCGCATGTTGGCCTCAGCCAAGCAGGACCCTTCATGCCAGGTGAAATTCAATGAATGGGACAAGCTACTGGCTAAAGCCTATGGTCATAGCGTCGCTAGGAACCAGCTTTTCTTGCGTCATACCTATCTCTCCGTGTTAGTTAAGCTGCTTGCTTACGCCACCCTGTTTAAGAAGCAACCGAAAGGACAACAGCTGACAGAGATCATCAATGGCAGAGCCTTTACTAATCTGCTTAACCTTGCCGAAGAGGACTTCTTCTGCTGGGTATTAGTCCCATCACTGGAGAAGGAAGCGCTTGAGCTTCTCCGTGGTCTGGAGCGGCACCTGATGATCTATGACCTGACCAAAATAGATGTGGATTTGCTCAAGGAACTCTACGAAAATCTGGTTGACCGCGAGACGAAACACGACCTTGGTGAAGTGTATACGCCAGATTGGCTTGTGGAAGTAACCTTGCGGGAGGCAGGCTTCAGTAAGGGCAAGAGACTGCTCGACCCGGCCTGCGGCTCAGGCACATTTCTCTTCACTGCTATACAGTTACTCAGGGAACAAGGTTTGCAGGGTGTATCTCTTGTAGACGAGGCTTTGCAAAACATTGTCGGCGTTGATGTGCACCCACTGGCGGTTACCATCAGCAAGGTCAACTATGTCCTGGCTCTTGCCCCTGACCTGAGTGATTATGGCAAAACGGTTATCCTGCCTGTATATATGGCTGACTCACTTCAGGCAGTGGAACCAACCGGCGGTGAACGGGTCAGCATCAGGGCTGAAGGAGAGCAGTTCTTCAATATTCCCAGATATATGTCCGCCGACCCTGCTTCACTGGATGAAACAATTGATGCAATGAGGAGATACGTCAGCGGCCCTGAGGATATGGCCCTTGACGGGTTTTCGGCATATCTTGAAGCCCAGGGGCATAAGGACTTTGTCTATTTGTGGCGGCCTAACCTGCGGTTAATGAGGAAGCTCGTGCATCAGGGCCGAGACACTATCTGGGCGTTTATCCTGAAAAACTATTACCGTCCGGCCTATCTCCACCAGCATCCCTTTGACATTGTTGCTGGCAATCCTCCCTGGCTGTCTTATCGCTATATCACTGATTCGGGCTACCAAAAACAGGTGAAGCAACTTGTTTTCAGCTACGAGTTATTGACCTGGAAAGAGGTTAATCTTTTCACACATATGGAAATAGCGACACTATTCTTCGCCCTTGCCTCGGATGCCTACCTCAGAAAGGGAGGGACAATTGCCTTCGTTATGCCCCGGAGTGTGCTCACCGGTGCAAAACAGCACCAGCGCTTCCAAGAACTGATTCGGGGATATAAGGTTCCTACAATAGCACTGGAAAAGGTATTGGATGCAGAGGAAATCTCACCCCTATTTAACGTTCCAGCCTGCGTTCTTATCGCGAGGAAAGCCAGGCAGGGTAAACAGGTAACCAGGGTGGGTATTCGAGGTGCGCTGTCTCGAAAAAACCTTTGCTGGCGTGAGGCAAAAGGGGAGTTGAAATTGACTCGCAAGCAAGTGGCGGTGGATAAAATATTCATGCCAGTGCCGTCATCCAGTCCCTATCTCAAGAATATGAAAGAGGGGGCTACTTTGGTTCCCCGGTGTTTCTGGTTTGTTCAGCCCGTTGCGAGCGCATACGGAATCAATCAAGCTAAACCAGCCGTTGAAACCCATCCCGAGGCGCAGAAAACTGCCAAAAAACCGTGGCAGAATATCTATCTTAAGGGCGAGGTTGAGTCACAATACTTGTATGCGAGTATACTTGGAAGACAACTACTACCCTTCGGCTGTACCGAACTTAGCCTGGTAGTTCTACCGATTGAACATAAGCCAACTATGCTCATAGAAGGCGAGCAACAGCTCATTATAGTTAGGAAGGAAATGGCACTGGGGAAGGGCCATTTTGGTCTTTATGAATGGCTGAATAATGTTGAGGCGTTATGGGTTGGTGGACGAAAAGAACGGAGTCCTGAGAATATATATTCAAGACTGGACTATCAGCATCTGCTCACTTGCCAGCGTCCTACTGGCTACCACACAGTCGTGTATAACAGAGCTGGCACTAACCTTGCTTCTTGTGTTATATCGCCGTCCCTCACAAAAACAGCATTGCCCGTCCAAGGCTTCACTGCCGATGCGGACACATACTACTATCAAACCAAAAATGCTATGGAAGCCCATTATTTATGTGCTTTCCTTAATGCCCCTTATGTGGATGGGGCGATTAAACCTCATCAGACCAGAGGACAATGGGGAGAACGTGATATTCACCGCCGCCCTTTTGAATATGTCCCTATCCCCAAATTCAACCCCGAAGACGAAAAACATGGGAAACTGGCAGAACTGTCTCAGGCGTGTCACGAGAAGGTTAAGAAACTGAAAACGGAAGGCAAGAGCATTGGCAACTCACGTGGCAAGGTTCGAAAAGCACTCGCAAACGAATTGGCGGACATCGACGAACTGGTGAGGGAAATCCTTGAGGATGGTCCTTCAGTTGCGTCTCGCAAAGAGGAAATAAGTGGAGAATTCCTGGGACACCACCCCAATTAGACGCATTACAAGCCGGGTGGTTTGGCCACAGAATTCCAGACACGAATTGTCAGAAAGTGCATCTGATGATAATCTTGCAGAATGGACTGGAGTTTCGTAAACTTAGCCCAGGTTTGTAGTGATTCATGATTGGTTTCACGAGTATCCGATGTTTGGAGGTGGGAGACAATGAGAGACCAGAAGGATCAAGCAGCAAAAGAGGCTAAGCGTGACGAGGAACGCAGGAAGGAGGACCCTGCGCAACTAGCCAGAGAGCAGAGAAGAAGACAAACTGATCTGGTTAGAGAGCAGGCGGTTCAAAAAGAGCAAGCAGGGAAAGAGGCCAAGCGTGAAGAGAAACGCATTGAGGAAGAACCTGCGCAACTAGCCAGAGAGCAGGCAAGAAGACAAACTGATCTGGCTAGAGAGCAAGCAATTCAAAAAGAGCAAGCAGGAAAAGAGGCTAAGCGTAAAGAGAAACGCATTGAGGAAGAACCTGCGCAACTGGCCAGAGAGCAGGCAAGAAGACAAACTGATCTGGCTAGAGAGCAAGCAATTGCCGAAGATCAGGAAGCGAGAAGACGAAAAGCCAAGAACCAACCACTAGAGTAAGTCAAATAGGTGTGGGTAAAGGGCAAGCCCGTACATCGTTCGCACTTGTCTCTTATTTACGGGTGTGGACGCTTGAAACTATGCACAATTAGCCAGAATGTTGTCGGGAGAAGGCTCAACACGATTATCGTTCTTGGTTAGTCTCGGTAGTGTGAATGTGACAGATTGTGGACTGAATCCATCACATCGACTACTTTGGCAATTCTTCCCCAGTCCTTATCCTCACGTGCTTTTTTCAGTTCCGCGATTACCCATGCATCGGTATCGCTCAAGAAACTAATCAGGTCTTCCTTCAACATAGGCCACGAATCAAGGATGGTATACTCAATCTTTGACATGTTTCGTTTCCTCCAAGACTATCAATTTATCTGGTATTGTAGATTACCCGCCACTACCGCACAATTCATCAAGAAATGATCCAACAATCCTCGCAAATGTTTGGCAATACAGCGCCAATAGCGAATATGCTAGAATCGTCCAAGCGTGCCACCATTGCTATCAAAGTCCAAATACCTGTCGGGGCTCCAGTGTCCCAGGCTACTCTGGATCTTGGTAAATCAGCCCGACAGTCTTCCCGGGGTGGATATTGTTACTCAGCATATGTTCGACCAGGGGCATCTAGTTGGCGAAATGGCCAAGAGACTATTTCCCGGCGGTATCGACATATCTCATGACGATTTCATGGAGAACATAGCCGCAACAAAGAGACTGGTGGCTGAAAGAAAGCCATTGTTCGAGGCGGGCATACTCTCCGGAGGAATCTATTGCAGAGTGGACATATTGAACCCGGTCAACGAGGATGAATGGGACATAGTTGAAATAAAATCCAGCACCTCGGTCAAGGATGTGCATATCGACGATGTAGCTTTCCAGAAGTTCTGCTGTGAGAAAGCAGGGTTGAAGATAAGAGACTGTAAGCTGGGATTCATAAACAACCAGTACGTAAAGAATGGGGAAGTAGACCCGCAAGAGCTGTTCATTCTGGAGGACATCTCCACCGAGGTGGAAGAAATCAGCGAGAGTATAGAGGAACGGATAGTCGACCTGCTTGAGGTCCTGTCGAACAAGGCGTGCCCCGACGCTGCTATCGGCCAACACTGCCTGGCGCCGTACGACTGCCCGCTCCGCGCGGAATGCTGGGGGTTCTTGCCCGAGAACAGCATCTTTGATTTGCGAGGCGGCAGGACAAAGCAGTTTTCCCTCTTTGAACAGGGAATCCTGTGCATCAAGGATATTCCGGACCATATTCCTCTATCCAGGCAGCAGCAGATTCAGAAGGAGTGTGTGTTGACGGGCAACGTACATGTTGAGAAGGAGGAAATCCGCCGATTCCTGAACCGGTTGCAGTACCCGCTGTACTACCTGGATTTCGAGACCGTCGGTCTGGCGATACCGGTATACGACGGCACGAGGCCGTACCAGGATGTACCGTTTCAATTCTCATTGCACATCGTGGAAAGCGACGGGTCCGAGGCGGTACACCATTCGTTCCTGGCCGAGGGAAAAGAGGACCCCAGGCCCCAGATTCTCAGTGAACTGCAAAGGTTACTCGGTTCCGAAGGCAGCATCATTGCCTACAATGCGGGCTTCGAGGTGGGTGTGTTGAAGGAGCTGGTTGCGGCGTTTCCCGAATACATGAGCTGGCTCGAAGGTATTCTCGAAAGGATGGTTGATTTGCTGTTCCCGTTCACCAACTTCCACTACTACAATGCCTCGCAGAAGGATACGGCATCACTGAAGAAAGTCCTTCCGGCGGTTACCGGAAAAGGCTACGGAGAGATGGGTATAGGCGAGGGGATGGACGCAAGTGTCGCCTACGCGAGGATAACGTACGGCAGTGCAACGGAAGAGGAAATTGCCAGGGTGCGGGCGGATTTAGTTGACTACTGTAATCTGGACACCGAAGGGATGATCTGGGTGATGGAGGAGCTGAGAAAGCTGTCAGGTTGAGTCTCGACC
>JAWOCP010000155.1:0-12105 GCA_046483735.1 Dehalococcoidia bacterium | reverse complement strand
GGCCCTCCTCAGTAACATTTTCATCTGAGTGAACCATACCACCTTCAGTAACATTTTAAGTGAGTGAAAGCGCATTGTTAAAAATAGCGGCAAAACAGGGTATAATAGGTGAAGGCAGAGCTACAAGGTGTTGAGAGAATTAGATAGGAGGGACAATGCGAGAGGTTGTTTTATATCCAGGTGAGGATGGTTACTGGGTAGTGGAATGCCCGAGCTTGCCTGGTTGCATCAGTCAGGGAAAGACCAAAGAAGAAGCAATAAAGAATGTCAAGGAAGCAATAAGTTGCTACGTCCACGCTCTGGAAGGGGATAACCTGCCTGTACCCAAAGAGAAGTTCGAGGTATCGGTTGTAGTAGTATGAGCAAGCTTCCCGTCCTATCGGGCGAAAAGTGTATCAACGCTTTGGCAAATGCAGGGTTCTATTTTAAAAGGCAGGAAGGTAGTCACGTGACACTGAGGCGAGACCAACCGTTTCCCCAGGTGGTTGTGCCTCTGCACAAGGAGTTGGATAGAGACACAGCGAGCTATTATTCGTCAGGCGGGATTCTCAGTAAGCGAATTTACCAAGCTGCTAGAACAGTGTTAACCAAGCGGGATGGGATATAGATGAATTATTCGCGCAGCCTATTTCAAAAAGACACCAGTAAACCGGCACAGGAATACGTGGCATCTATTCCCTTCGACCGGCGGCTATACCGCCAGGACATCGAGGGCAGCATCGCCCATGCCAGGATGCTGGCCAGGCAGGGGATAATAGCCCAGAGCGAGGCGGAGACGATAATCAAGGGACTCAACTCTATTCGGGAGGAAATCGAACAAGGAAAATTTCAGTTCAAGACCGGGCTCGAGGATATACACATGAACATCGAGGCGGGGTTGTTTGAGAAGATAGGCGATGTGGCGGGCAAGCTCCATACCGCCCGCTCCAGGAACGACCAGATAGCCCTGGATGTGCGCCTGTTCGTCAAGGAGGAGACGCGGAAAACCATCGATAAGATAAGAGCTCTGCAAGCTTCGCTGGTGGAGCTGGCCGGGGCAAACAAAGCCGTCATCATGCCCGGCTATACTCACTTGCAGCAGGCCCAGCCCGTCCTGCTGGCCCATCACCTGCTGGCCTATTTCGATATGTTGCAGCGGGACAGGGAGAGGTTCGGCGACTGCCTCGAGCGCAGCGACGTCCTGCCCCTGGGCAGCGGTGCCCTGGCCGGCGTTCCTTATGCTCTGGACCGGGAATTCGTGGCCGGCGAGCTGGGCTTCAGCAGGGTGAGCAGCAACAGCCTGGATGACGTTTCCGACAGGGACTTCGTCATAGAATACGAGTCGGCGGCAGCCATGACCATGATGCATCTGTCCAGGCTGGCAGAGGAGCTTATCCTGTGGTCATCGAGCGAGTTCGGCTTCGTGGAGATCGGCGAGGCCTTCACCACGGGCAGCAGCATAATGCCCCAGAAAAGGAATCCCGATGTGGCCGAGCTGGCCCGGGGGAAGACCGGGCGGGTTTACGGCAACCTGATGGCCATTCTGACTACTATGAAGTCTCTGCCCCTGGCCTATAACCGGGACATGCAGGAGGACAAGGAAGGGCTGTTCGACACCGTGGATACTCTACATTCCAGCCTGGAAGTATTCGCAGGGATGGTAAAAACGATTAACGTAAACCCCGAGCGTATCTCTCAGGCGATGAAAACGGACTATATCCTAGCCACGGACCTGGCCGACTACCTGGTGAAGAAGGGCATGCCGTTTCGGGCCGCCCACGGCGTGGTAGCCAAGCTCAGCGAATATGCCGCAAGTAAGGGCAAGAACTTCCAGGAACTCGGCCGGCATGAATACAAAAAGTTCTCCGCGCTCTTCGGCGGCGATGTCTATAAGATAACTCCGGAGTCATCGGTAGCCGCCCGGAATGTTGCCGGCGGCACCTCGCCGCAGCAGGTGGCAAAGGCGCTGAGAAGGGCCAGGAAGCTGATCAAAGAATGATTAAGCTGGCGCCGTCCATTCTTTCTGCCGATTTCGCCCGTCTCGGTGAGCAGATTGCCGAGGTGGTCAGGGCCGGGGCCGATTATATCCATGTAGACGTCATGGACGGGCATTTCGTGCCCAATATTACCATCGGGGCCCCCGTGGTGGCTGCAATTCGCTCCGTAACCAGCCTGCCCCTGGATGTTCACTTAATGATAGAGCGCCCGGAGCGGTATATCTCCGACTTCGTTGAGGCAGGAGCCGACATTATCACCGTGCATGTAGAAGCGTCTCCCCACCTCCGTAGTACGATTGAGGCGATAAAGGACCTGGGGGTCAAGGCCGGAGTATCATTAAATCCGCCTACTCCTATCGGCGCGGTGGAGGAAATCATTGCCCACGTAGACCTGGTCCTCGTCATGAGCGTTAACCCCGGCTTCGGCGGGCAGTCTTTTATCCCGGAAACATTGCCCAGGATAGCGGATATGCGCAAGATTCTGGATGACGGAAAACTGGGCGCCGAGCTGGAAGTCGATGGGGGGATTAATGCCGACAATGCCCGCGGGATAGTCGAAGCCGGCGCCGATGTCCTGGTGGCGGGAAACAGCATATTCAAGGCCAGAGACGGAGTACAAAGGGCGCTACGTAGGCTGAGGGAAGCAGTGTCATAGAAACCCGAAATCCCAAGCACGAAATCCTAAACAATATCAGAAAGCAAAAATCAAAATGCAAAATGACAGTTCAAAAAGCAAAAACTCTGGCACGGTGTCACCCTGAGCGGTAGCGAAGGGTCTCCGGGATTCTTCGTCCCGACGAGTGGGAGCGAAGAATGAAACCAGCGAAGGTGAGATTGCCACGTCGCCCCCGTTTATCGGGGCTCCTCGCAATGACACAAGGGAAGGCGTAAGAGTTTTTGCAGATTACACTAGCGGGCTGCTTTGTATTGGTCACGCATACATCTGGTACAGATGTTGACTTTTGCCTTTCTTCCTTCTACCATGATTGTGGTCCGGTGAATGTTGGGTAACCAGCGCCGCAGGGTATGTTTTTTGGAGTGGCTTACATTATGCCCGGTTTGAGCGGTTTTGCCACAGATTTCACACTTCATAGGAAATTCTCTACCTCTCTTTGTTGTAAGTCATATTCTAAACTATTGGACCAATGATAGCACAATTTTCGGACCAGGCGAAGGGGGATGAGCATGGGAACTGATCTGGCCGATGGGCGGACCCTGAAGGAAATGTTCGCCTCGGGAACCGCCTGGCTGGAAAAGTGCGCCCCCGATATCAATGCCATAAACGTTTTCCCCGTACCCGATGGCGATACGGGGACCAACATGGTGCTTACCATGCGGTCTGCCATGGAAGAGGCAACGCTGAATGCCGATAATACAGTCTCTTCCGCAGCCAGGTCGATGGCCCACGGTGCTTTAATGGGGGCGCGGGGCAATTCCGGGGTAATCCTGTCTCAATTCTGGCGTGGTTTAGCCAAGGGGCTGGAGGGCAAGGCCCATCTTAACGGTGCGGATTTGGCGAAGGCACTGGCCGAAGCATCACGAACTGCTTACAAAGGAATTGTCAATCCTGTCGAGGGAACTATCCTGACCGTGCTCAAAGACGCATCCAGAGCTGCTACGACAGCAGTTAAGGATGATGATGCGCTGGTTTCGGTACTGGAAGCGGCTGTAGAAGCGGCGGAAGACTCGGTGGCCAGGACGCCCAGCTTACTGCCGGCATTGCAGGAGGCGGGAGTGGTGGATGCCGGCGGGCAGGGTTTGTACGTTTTGCTGGACGGTGCCCTTCAATGTCTCAAGGGGGAATCACATAAGATACAGTACCGGAGGCCGCGCCTGGTGGCGGCCGAGTGGGAGTTGGTCCCCAGGGCAACTCAAATGCCTCTCCATGTGGAAACGCCTTACGGATATTGCACGAATTTTGTTCTGGAGGGGCAGAAGCTCGATTTAGACAAGATCGAGAAAGACCTCAAGAAGAAGGGACAGTCTTTGATAGTTACGGGCGACGATTCCCTGGCCAGGGTCCATATCCACAGCTTCAAGCCCGGTGAAATCGTGGAGTATGCTACAAAGCTGGGCAAGCTGCATCAGATAACTATTAATAACATGGACGACCAGTATGCAGAATTCGTCAAGATGCAGAGGGAAAGGATGCCTGCTGTCGATATCGCCGCGGTAACCGTGGCCACCGGAGACGGGTTCTTCAAGCTATTCAATAGCCTGGGCAGCATAATCATTGTCCCCGGTGGTCAAACGATGAATCCCAGCGTTCGTGAGATCTTGCAGGCAGTGGAGTCGGCACCCTCGGAAAACGTCATTCTTCTGCCCAACAACAAGAACATCATGTCTGCGGCTGCCCAGGTGCAGTCCCTGACCTCCAAGAAAGTGAGGGTGATTCCCACCAGGAATATCCCTCAGGGCGTAGCGGCATTTCTTGCTTTTAACTTCGACATGAACCTGGAGCAGAATGCTCAGGCGATGGAAGAAGCGATAGATAAGGTGAAAACCATAGAGGTGACCAGGGCGGTACGTAAGACCCGGCTGGATGGCCTGGAAATAAAAAAGGGACAATTCATCGCTATTCTGAATGAGGAAGATTTGATAGCCAGGGCCGACAAGATAGGGGATGTCGTCCTGGAAGCTCTGGCCAAAGCCCGGGCTGAAGAAGCGGAAATAGTTACCATTTACTATGGTGCCGAAGTCAAGGAAGTTGAAGCTCAAGAGATAGCTCAAGAGGTCCGTGACCGGTACCGGACCGAGGTCGAGGCGGTTTATGGCGGGCAGGCGCACTATTATTATATACTTTCCCTGGAGTGATATTTGCGGCGTTGCCGCAAATATGGTTTCCGGTTCAGAGATACAGGCTATTGTATCGGCGGGCAAGAAGGATGGTTAAGGTTGTAACCGATAGCTGCTCTGACATTACTCCTGAGCTGGCCCGGGAGTTCGGGATCAGCGTGGTGCCGCTCTACGTCCAGTTCGGCGACGAGACGTACCGGGACAATGTCGACCTCAGTACGGAGGAATTCTACCGTAAGTTGGAAACAAGCAAGGTCCACCCAACCACGGCAACCGCCAGCCCGGCCGATTTTGCCGGCCTTTTTGCCGAACTGGCGGAAGAAACAAATGAAATCCTGGTTATAACTCTCTCTGAGAAGTTCAGCGCCACTTATGCCGCAGCGCTCGAGGGCAAGACTATGGTCGGCAAGGATTGTCGCATTGAAGTCATTGACTCCCAGGCGGGAGCAGGCGCGCAAATGCTGATGGTCCTCTCGGCGGCTAAGATGGCCCGGTCGGGGACCGACCTGGACCGGATTGCCGACCGGGTGAAGAGAGCGATTTCCAGGGTGCATGTGCGTATGTGCTTCGATACACTGGAATACTTGAGGAGAGGCGGGCGGATTGGCAAGGCACAGGCTTTCCTGGGCGGCCTGTTAAGAGTGAACCCCGTAATGGGAATCAAAGATGGCGCCACCTATCCTATCGCCCGTCCCCGCAGCCGGGCTCAAGCCATGGATTTCCTGGTGAATTTTGTGAAGGGGTTCAGCCAGATAGAAGCCCTGGCTATCGAGGATGCCACCACTCCCGATGATTTGGAGGTATTGGCCGGGCGGCTGAAGGATATAGTGCCTCCGGAACGCACCTATCGTTCCAAGGTCACACCGGTGGTGGGAACTCACGTTGGCCCTCATGTCCTGGCTGTGTCGGTCCTTGAAGAAGAATAAGACGTGACAGGCACTGAATCCTTGCGAAACGTTCTTGAGCTGGAATGCCGGAAGGGTTACACCGATAAGGCGGTAATCGGCGGCCTGGATAAGTATCTTCACAATCAGGCCAGGCAAATCAGGGAGAGCCTTGTCCCGAGCCTGAACGCAGTGAAGACCAAGGAACTAATCCCGCAGCTTCTGAGCAGCTTCGATGAACTCAACCTGGCCAATTCCAATTATGGCTCTTATGACGTGGCGGAACGGGAAAGATGGATAAGGGATGTCTTGGGCTGGCTGGACCGGCTGGAAAGAGCGAAGGAAGACAGGGCCGTCGTTCGGCAGGCTCAGGACAGGCCGTCGCCTCTGCCTTCAAGGCAGAAGAAGAAGACGGCGGTGACGGTGGTGGCTGAGCCACATCAGAAGCGAAGAGAAGGGCTGGACTCGCCGATAACCGTTATCAAAGGCATTACGCCCAACATGGCCGACAAATTCGCCAGGCTCAATGTCAGGGCGGTGCGTGATTTGCTTTATTTCTTCCCCAGGCGCTATGTCGATTACAGCCAGGTGAAGCCCATTTCTGAACTTATAGCAGGCGAAGAGCAGACTATCATAGGCACAATCTGGCAGGCCAGAGTAGCTGCCCTGGGTAGCCGGCGGGGCACGGAGGCGATTGTCGGCGATGAGACGGGAAATATCAGGGTGGTCTGGTTTAATCAACCTTACCTGGCAAAGAGCTTTCGGACCAACGCCAGAGTGGTAATTAGCGGTACAGTCAGCGAGTTCAAGGGACTCAAGGTATTCGAATCCCCCGAATGGGAGTTGCTTAAAGATAAAGAACTGATTCACACCGGACGCCTGGTGCCCGTCTATCCCCTCACTCGAGGCTTATATCCCCGGCAAGTGAGGAAATGGACAAAGGAGATTGTCGATGGTTATGCCTGGCAATTGGGTGATTTCCTGCCTTCAGGGATTAAGACCCGCTGCCGGTTACCGGACCTGTCCACGGCAATCGCCCAGATTCACTACCCCGACGACCGGACAATGGCGGAGAGGGCAAGAGGGAGATTGGCCTTCGACGAGCTATTTCTTCTTCAGTTAGGCGTGCTGGCCAGAAAGCGAGACTGGCAGGAAGGCCAGCCGGGTAATGCCTTCCATGTAGACCGGGAAGTTATCGGCAGATTCCTGCGTTGCCTGCCTTTCACTCTGACCGGGGCACAGGAACGGGTCCTGGGGGAAATTCTGGCCGACCTCGGACAGGCAAAGGCCATGTCGCGTCTTCTGCAGGGGGAGGTAGGCAGCGGCAAAACTGTGATTGCGACGTTGGCCCTGTTGATAGCGGCCGCCAATGGTTACCAGGGAGCGTTGATGGCTCCTACCGAAGTCCTGGCTGAGCAGCACTATGCCGGTATCTGCGGCTACCTGTCACGGGTCAGCACCCGGGAGCATCGTCCCGAGCCGGGTGAAGGCACTGTCAGATGCTACGAAGGGTTTCTCTCCAGGCCGCTTACCATCGGTTTGCTCGTCGGAAGCATGGCTAACAATGACAAAGCGAGGATACATGATAAAATAGCGCAGGGGGAGGTCGACATTGTTGTCGGCACCCATGCCCTTATTCAAAAGGAGGTAGAATTCGGCAAATTAGGGCTGGCGGTGATAGATGAGCAACACCGCTTTGGGGTGGTACAGCGCTCGGCCCTGCGGCAAAAGGGGTTCAATCCTCACGTGCTGGTCATGACAGCTACCCCTATCCCTCGAACCATGGCGCTGACGCTCTATGGAGACCTCGACCTTTCGGTTATCGAAGAGTTGCCTCCGGGGCGACAGGTAGTGAAGACGAAACGGCTCGAACCGCAGGACAGAGAAAAAGCTTACAGGTTCCTTCATCGCCAGGTGAGCAATGGGCGGCAGGCTTTCATCATCTGCCCCTTAATTGAAGAGTCCGAGATGCTTGAGGCAAAAGCCGCCACAACGGAATATGAACGACTATCGAGAGAGGTTTTCCCCGACTTGAAACTAGGGCTGCTTCATGGTCAAATGCATGGTAGCGAGAAAGAAAAGGTAATGCGCAGTTTTCGAGCAGGGGAGCTTGATGTTTTGGTGTCAACCTCGGTGGTGGAGGTGGGCATTGACGTACCTCGAGCCTCGGTCATGCTGGTAGAGGGCGCCGAGCGTTTTGGCCTATCTCAGCTTCACCAATTCCGAGGGCGTGTGGGGCGGGACCAAGAACAGGGCTATTGTATGCTTATCCCTGAAAAGCTTTCACCTGAAGCAAGAGAGCGACTCCAGCTGATGGAGAATGTCCATGATGGCTTTGCCCTGGCTGAGAAAGACCTGGAACTTCGAGGACCCGGGGAATTTTTCGGCACCCATCAGAGTGGCCTGCCCGACCTCAAGCTTGCCAAGCTGACCGATTTACGGGGTCTGGAGTTGGCCCGGCAGGAAGCAATAACTCTTTTCCAGAGCGACCCCAATTTAGAGCAGGCCGAGCATCAACCCCTGCGCCAGCAGTTGAACATGGCATGGTCGAGAGGTGCCGAATGGAGTTAATTACGCTCAAGCAAGAACTGGTCAGGTGTCTGGAGCAGGCTGTCTGGGAGGCACAGCGAAAAGGTGCTCTTGCTTCAGCCACCCTGCCCGAGGTGCTCATAGAACATCCGCAAAATCCCGAACACGGAGATTTTGCTTCCGGCCTCCCTTTGAAGCTGGCCCGGGCCATGAGGATGTCCCCCATGGACATAGCTGAGAAGGTCTCCGAGCATATAGTACCGCCGCCCCAGATTGACGAAGTCTGGGTTGCTGCGCCGGGCTTCATCAACTTCACCATGCGGGAGGACTGGCTGAGCAGGCAGGCGGAATCAATCCTGGCTGCCGGTGAATTATATGGTGATGTCGACCAGGGCCAGGGCAAGCGCGTCCAGGTTGAATTTGTGAGTGTCAACCCTACCGGGCCTCTTCACGTAGGTCATGGCCGCGGTGCCGTTTTAGGCAGTACTCTGGCCAATGTGCTGGCTGCCTCCGGTTTCTCTGTAGAAAAGGAATACTACATAAATGATATGGGTAACCAGATAGATAACTTCGGCCGTTCCCTGTATGCTCGTTACCAGCAATGCCTGGGCAGGGAAGCTGCCCTGCCTTCGGACGGCTACCAGGGTAATTACATGATCGACCTGGCCAGAGAAATCGCCCGGGAAGCGGGGGATAAGCTCCTGTCGATGCCCGAGAGCAAGGCAGCTTCACAACTGGGGGAGATGGGGATTGCCACAGTGCTACAGGGAATCAGAGAAGACCTCAAGCGGCTGAACGTGACTTTCGACACCTGGTTTTCAGAACGGAGCCTTTATGAGGGCGACCAGTACAGGAAAGCGATGGAACTATTTCAGGGCGGAGCATATATTGCCGAGAAAGAAAATGCCACCTGGTTTGAATCAAGTTCCCTGGGCGAAGATAAGGACAACGTTCTTGTGCGCAGTGACGGTACTCCCACCTATTTTGCCTCTGATATCGCCTACCACTACAACAAGTTTCTGGAGCGGAAATTCGACTGGGTGATTGATATCTGGGGGGCCGACCATCAGGGACATGTTCCTCGAATGAAAGCGGTGCTCAAGGCCATGGGGCAGGACCCGGAGCAACTCAAGGTCATAATCTGCCAGCTGGTCACCCTGCGGCGCGGACAGGAGATAGTCAGAGTATCCAAGCGTAGCGGCGACATCATTACTTTGCGGGAACTGATAGATGAGGTAGGCGTAGATGCCTGTCGCTTCCTGTTCCTTTCCCGTTCCGCCGATAGCCAGATGGATTTCGACATAGAGCTGGCCAAGAAGCAATCAGTGGATAATCCCGTGTACTATGTTCAATATGCTCATGCCCGGATCGCCAGCATTCTTCGCCTGGCTGAAGAGAAAGCGATAGACTATAGCGAAGGCGATGTTTCGCTGCTTGCCACCGAACCTGAGCTAACTTTGATTCGCCGCCTGATACTTCTTCCTGAAATAGTGGAACGGGTGGCGGTTACCCTCGAGCCTCATCACTTACCTTACTACGCCCAGGAGCTGGCCACCGTCTTTCACAGCTTCTATAAGCAATGCCGGGTTGTCTCCAAAGACGAAGCGCTGACCGGAGCCCGCCTCAAGCTGGTCAAGGCAAGTCAGATTGCCCTGGCCAAAGTCCTGCGCCTTATGGGTATGACGGTTCCGGAAAAGATGTGAAGCCTTGCTCCTTGTGTAGGCCCCGGCTAATAAACAATCCCACCGGAGTCCAGGTCGAATTTTGCGGTGTCACCCGCCTTCAGTTCTATGACCTCATCGCGGAATCCAACTTTGATCGGTGCTGCCGTGCCCGGCCGGGCGCTGATGGTGAGCCGGCGGTGGGTGATGACAAGATTCAGCCGCTGCTGACGATAGAGAATGTCAAACTGTATTTCTTTCAGGTCGTCCGGCAGGTATGGATTCAACTGTAGTCTGTCCTGGCGAGTTTCGATACCCGTATAGCAGCGCTGGACGAGGTCTATGGTTCCGGCCATAGCGCCAAGGTGAATTCCTTCCGCCGTGGTACCACCCTGAATATCGGACACGTCACTCTCGAGGGCTTCCTTGAACAAATGCCATGATAGGCCTCGCCTGGAGCGGGCCAGCACCCAGGCATGCACTACACGGCTCAGCGTTGAGCCGTGGGACGTGCGTTTGAGATAGTAGTCGATGTTCCGGGGGATAGTCTCATACTCGAACGGATAATCGAGGCGATGGAATATCTCACGCAACTCGTCAGCCGAAAGCAGGTAGAAGAGCATGAGCACATCGGCCTGCTTGGACAGTTTATAACGGTTAGGGGTATCTCCTTCTGCCTCGAGGATACGGTCCAGTCGCTGGATATCTCCATACTTCTTCCGGTAGCCTTCCCAGTCAAATTCTTCCAACCGGTCGTAGCCCTCAAACTGGCTGATGATTCCCTCACCGTGGAAGACAACGCGCATCTTGCGGCTGATGTTCTGCCACTTTTCGAGCTCCTTCTGTTTCAAGCCCAGTTTTTCCTGTAGCGCTTCACGCCGGTCAGGCGGCACGAGTTCGATGGCATCCAGGGCACGACACAGCACCCAGACTGCCATGATATTGGTGTAGGCATTATTATCGATGCCAGGTTTGCCGGTATCGGGATAGGCGTCGTGAAACTCATCCGGTCCCATTACACCACAGGTCTCGTAGCGTCCCAGGGAGCGATTGTAGCGGACAATGCTTGCCCAGAAACGGGCAATTTCAATCAGCATCTCCGCCCCGTAGAAGGAGAGAAAGTTGACATCACCGGTGCCCTGGTAGTAATGCCAGATGTTGTAGGCGACGGCGATATTTATATGGCGTTGCAGTCGCGAGTTGTCCGGCAGCCAGCGTCCGGACTTGGGATTCAGATGCATTGTCTGCGTCTCCTCCCGGCCGTCGCTGCCGCTCTGCCACGGGTACATGGCTCCCTCGTATCCCGCCTGCCGGGCTGCCCAACGCGCCTCCGGGAGGCGGCGGTAGCGGTAGAGGAGCAGGGCGCGTGTGACGTCCGGAATACGGAGGTTGAGGAAGGGAAAGATAAACAACTCGTCCCAGAAGATGTGCCCGCGGTACGCCTCGCCGTGGAGTCCCCGCGCTGGAACGCCGACATCGTGCTCGATGATATGTGGCGATACAGTCTGCAGCAAATGAAATATGTGGAGGTCAAGGAGCAGCGCCACACGTTCGCTGTTCTCGATGGCAATACAGCAGCGCCGCCAGAGATGGTTCCAGCTGAGGATGTGGCGGTTTAACAGGTCATTGAAGTCGGGGGCACGCTGCGCCTCTTTGCTGGCCTGGAGGCCGCTTTCGGAGATAGCATGGTCTCTCGAAGTATAGAGGGATACTATCTTTTCAAGGGTCACTGCTCTGCCCTCCTCCAGGCCAACATCGAACTCCTGGGCTATGTAACCGGGTTCCTGTATTACCTGAGGCTCAACCGCAATCCGCTTGCCTTTATGGTATAGACCGGTGCGGGCTGCCTCCGAGATGCGGATATGTGACCGGTTTGTCTCCACCTGAAGGTAAATCGTTTCATTATCAATTGCCTGAGCTTCAACCGGACGAAGATGACGGTTGTTCACCTGCCGGTAACGCGCGACGCCGCTATTGGCTACCCTCCCGTCGATAGCCGAGCGGATTCTCAAATTGCCCGACCAGTTCTCGGCGGTTATGGTCACCTCCTGGCCGGCCAGATGCGGGTTTGCCATGCTGACGAAACGCCGCAGGAACAGCCTGGTCCGCCGTCCCTGTCCATCAACAAAGCAGACCAGCCGGCTGAGCACACCCCGGCGCAGGTCAAGTTCCTGGCGATATTCCAGGATAGAGGCTTCTTCTACATTGAACCAGTCTCCACCCCCGATGCGGAAGGTAACGGGCAGCCAGCTGGGTACA
>JAWOCP010000081.1:0-8763 GCA_046483735.1 Dehalococcoidia bacterium | reverse complement strand
TTCGTGTTGTGCCGCTCAGGGTCGCCTTTGGAAGTGAGGTTTTTGCTGAAGGGGTAAACATTACTAACGAGGAATTCTATCGAAGGCTAGCCGAAGACGGAAAGCTGCCTACTACCTCACAACCTTCTGTTGGTGACTTCACCACAGTTTATCGCGAACTGGCAGAGCAGGGACATCCCATCCTGTCCCTTCATATTTCCAGGGGATTGAGCGGTACTCATGCCTCAGCTTTGGCCGCCAAAGAGACGCTCCCCGGGGCTCAAATAGAGATAATAGACTCGCCAACTCTGGCCCTGGGAATGTTAGTCCCCCCGGCTGTCGAAGCGGCTGAAAGAGGAGACACACTGTCTCAAATTGTGACTTCTATAGAGAAACTGAACAAATCGATCAGGGTTGTTGGCGCGTTTGATACGTTGGAGTACCTCTGGAAGGGAGGACGAATCGGGCGAGCTAGAGCTCTGGTTGGCACCTTGCTGAAGGTTAAGCCTGTTCTGACCCATGAAGGGGGAGAGGTCAGGGTCTTAAAGAAGGCAAGAACCATGACCCACGCGTTGGACTATATTTTAGGATTTGTGGAAAAGGAAGTGAAAGGGAGCGTCTTCCTTCACGGTTATGTTGCCCACAGCCATGTCCCCGATGCAGCCCGGATATTGGAGAAAAGGCTTCGTGAATGCTTTCATTGGGATGAGCTACGTCTGTTTGAGCTGGGACCGGTACTGGGGACTCATATGGGACCAGGTTTCGTCGGCGTAGGTTTCTATTGTGATGAGAACTGGCGTTGAGCCAGCTTGGCAAAGAGCCGAAAGCCCCGAGTGCCCTCACTTCCTCTAACTGCTACCGTCCGACCTGGCATTCAGCTTACCTTGTGCCGGCTGTCACCTGCACCTTTCGGCTTCCACCAGACCCGACTCCTATACCAGGTCCTTGCTCGGCTACTCGGGACTACCTTCACAACACATTTGCCGCCTGGTTATCAAGTTTTGTACGGGTCTTTTTTTCCCGCGCGTCAGTGCTCCGGTAGAAGGTGTTTCTCCCCTTGGCATTACATTCTAGCGGCGGGCGGGAAGGATGCCCTGGGAACGGAACCATTCGACGTGATCGTGTATTGACTCTTGCCATGTTCTGGTTGTGAAGCCCAGTTCCTCACGCGCTCGCCGTGAACTCACCTGAGAATTGCTTCTTAGAACGTCAATGGAGTAGGCGGTGAAAACAGGTCTTCTGCGTAGCAATCGATAGTAGATGCTGGCAAGGACGCCGGCAGCCCGGGCTATCCCAAATGGAATCTCATAGGTGGGAGCCCGATAGCCGATGTTCCGTGCAAGTTCTTTCATCAATTCCGGGACCTGTACCTGTGCGCCCGAGAGAATATAATGGCGGCCCGATTGGCCTCTCTCAGCAGCCAGGACCAGCCCTGCAGCAACATCACGCACGTCAACGAAATCATAAGCTCCTCTCACGTATGATTTCAGATGACCACTCGCGAAATCAAGTATGAGCTGGCCAATATTGGAGATCCTGTAATCCCAGGGACCGATAATGCCCGTGGGGCAACAGACCACGGCATCAAGGCCTCCTTTTCTTGCTTCGTCCAAAAGCAGTAGCGTGGCACGCGCCTTGCTACGGGCGTAATCTCCAAGAACCTGGTCGGGGTCGAAGGGCATGGACTCGTCGATAACCGTGCCCTGGGGTGGCTCGGCAATAGCGTGGACAGAGCTGGTATAAACGAGGCGACGCACACCGGCGGCCCGACAAGCGTCGATGACGTTATGTGTGCCTCTGACATTCACCTCTTCAAGTAGCGACCTCATGCTGGGCATGATGGTAACGACACCGGCAAGATGGAAGACAACGTCAACCCCCGCAAACGCAGCCTTGAGGCTCGGTATATGGGTAACGTCGCCATAAACAAGATCCACTTTGAGACCTTCCAGGGGGCGGAGGTCGTCGGCAGGCATAACCAAAGCACGCACAGCCTGTCCCCGCGCGAGCAGTTCACGGACGAGGACATTGCCAATGTGGCCCGTAGCTCCGGTGACGACTACCATCTTCTCGTTTCCCTCTCTCTTCATTTTAAATCTCTCGCAGTTTGTTTTCAACGCTGCTCGAGCTTACTTACAGTTATATCCGTGGCAACAAAGACTTGAAATACTGCCTCGTCGCATGCTAAAATGCAGCCTCAAGGCTGGCCTCTCAGCCTGAGCGAATAATGATTTCAACAATGTATCCTTTAGGAACTTCTATGTTGAGTCTTGCGACGCTGCCTTGACAAAAATAAGCGGCAGTGCTAGAATAATTTGTTTGTGTTATGTTCCCATTCTCTTCTTTTTTAGCACCATAATTTTACCCACTTAGTGTCTCCAATATATTGTTTTGAAAAAGAACAGGCAGGAGCGTTTTTTCTATGCTTAGATACGAATTGCTGAAGTCCTTTGCTAGCTTGCGCGAAAGTCTAGAAATACCCGACCTCATTCAGGTTCAACTTGATTCCTTTCGTTGGTTTCAAGAAGAGGGCCTGAAGGAGTTGTTTGAGGAAATCTCACCAATCCAAGATTATACAAGCACGAGGCTGGAATTACATTTTGTTGACTATGAGTTTCGAGAGCCCCAACATTCCATTTCTGAGTGTCTTGAGCGGGGCTTGACTTATTCCTCTCCTATTTATGTGACTGCTCGACTGGTAGTTAAAGAGACGGGGGAATTTAGCCAGCAGGAATTATTCTTCAGTGATTTTCCCCTGATGACGGATAACGGCACTTTCATCATTGCTGGAGTGGAGCGGGTAGTAGTCAATCAATTGACTCGCTTTCCTGGCGTTTATTTCACCATAGACAGGGATGCTTCCAGTGGACGGGAATTGGGCTTTGCCAAGCTTGTTGCTGAACATGGAGCATGGCTTGATTTTGACACTTCTAATCGAGATGTGATTTCGGTGAAAGTGAGTGGCAAACGGAAGATACCGGTTACTACTTTGTTGCGTGCCATTGA
Organism: Dehalococcoidia bacterium; assembly: GCA_046483735.1. Taxonomy (GTDB): domain Bacteria; phylum Chloroflexota; class Dehalococcoidia; order GIF9; family AB-539-J10; genus RBG-13-51-36. The sequence goes on along the minus strand of JAWOCP010000081.1, from coordinate 5,778 downwards.
CTTTGAAGCCGATGAAGCTTTACTTTCACTTTTTCAGGATGTAGATAATGCGCCGGAGCATGCCTTCATCCGCTCTACAATGGAGCGAGACCCTTTGATTAGAAACAAGGCTGATGCCCTGTTCGATATCTATAGGAAACTGTCCTCGGGTGAAGCTCCCAGTCTTAGCAGTGCTCAGACCTTGCTGAATAATTTTCTGTTTAATCCTCGCCGCTACAGCCTGGGCAAAGTTGGTCGTTATAAGCTCAATAAGAAGTTGGGCCTTAATGTCCCAGGGGATTGTACCAGCTTGACCCCTGAAGACCTGGTGCAGATAGTGCGTCGAATTATCGCAGTTAACATTGGCAAGGAAGCTCCTGATGATATCGACCATTTAGGGAATCGAAGGGCTCAGGCTGTGGGTTTCCTGATACAGAAGCAATTCCGTATCGGCTTGTTGAGGCTGGAGAGGGCTATTAAAGAGCGAATGAGTATTCTTGGCCCTGAGGCAGCGACTCCTATTGCTTTGATCAACATTCGCCCCGTGGCAGTAGCCATACGGGAGTTCTTTGGCCGGTCGCAACTATCGCAATTCATGGACCAGACTAATCCACTGGCTGAGCTCACTCACAAGCGTCGTCTTTCAGCCATGGGTCCTGGAGGACTCTCGAGAAAACAGGCTGGGTTTGAGGTTCGTGATGTACATCATTCTCATTATGGTCGGATTTGTCCCATAGAAACACCTGAAGGACCAAACATTGGTCTAATTGGCTCGCTCGCGACCTACGCTTCGGTTAACGAATATGGTTTTATTGAGACACCATATCTCAGGGTTCTCCACGAGGTGCCCAATACTGTTGAAGAGTTAACGGGGAGAACAATGGGGGAGGATATAGATGATGGCGAAGTTGTAGCCAAGGGTGGAACATTGATCACAAAGCAGCTTGCACAGAAGTTGTCTTCACTTGCCGCCCGGAATATTAAGGTAGTTCCCTTTGTTTCTAACCAGGTCCTTTACTTAACAGCCGACGAAGAAGGTCAATATAACATTGCCCAAGCTAATGCTCCCCTCAATGAAAAAAACGAATTTGTGTATGACAAGGTTGAGGTCAAGAAGGGGGACAGATATTTCAAAGAAGCAGTAGATAGAATAGACTTCATCGATGTTTCCCCGAAACAGCTATTCAGTATAGCTGCTTGTCTCATCCCCTTTCTTGAGCATGATGATGCTAATCGCGCCTTAATGGGTTGCAATATGCAACGACAAGCAGTGCCATTGCTTCGTCCCAAGCGTCCCTTGGTGTCCACAGGCATGGAAAGGGAGGTAGCTAAGTACAGTGGCCAATCGGTATTCGCCTCTGACGGTGGCGTGGTTACCTCGGCGACAAGCTCACAGGTTGTGGTCAGAAATGGAAGAGGCAAAGAGCAACTATTCGATTTGGTCAAGTTTGCCAGAACTAATCAAGGGACGTGCATCAACCAGCATCCTGTTGTGAACAAGGGGGACAAGGTCAAGAAAGGGCAGGTGTTAATAGATAGCTTTTCCATTGATGACGGGAGTCTCGCCCTGGGGCAGAACGTGATTTGTGCTTTTATGAGCTGGGAAGGATATAACTTTGAGGATGCCATTATCATCAGCAGCAGGCTGGTTAAGGATGATGTTTATACTTCCATCCACATTGAAAAATATGAGATAGAGGAGCGTGATACCAAGCTTGGTCCCGAGGAAATCACCAGAGACATCCCCAATGTAAGCGAGGAAAGCCTCTCTAACCTTGATGAAATAGGTCTTGTATGCATCGGGGCTGAAGTGAAGTCCAACGATATCCTGGTGGGAAAGATAACTCCCAAGGGTGAAACTGAACCTTCAGCTGAAGAGAAATTGTTGCGAGCCATTTTTGGTGAGAAAACACGGGAGGTGAAAGATAGCTCCCTGAGGATGCCGTCAGGAGAGTGGGGAAGGGTAATCAGGACCAGAATCTTTTCTCGTGACAGCCACGATGAATTGCCTGCCGGGGTGAACCGACTCATACAAGTGTGGGTTGCACAGAAGCGCAAAATCTCAGTGGGAGATAAGATGTCGGGGAGGCATGGCAACAAAGGTGTCATTTCCATCGTATTGCCTGAGGAAGACATGCCATTTCTGCCAGATGGCACGCCTGTAGATGTTGTTCTCAATCCTCTTGGTGTTCCCTCTCGTATGAACATTGGGCAGGTTTTGGAGGCTCATTTGGGTTGGGCAGCTCAGACGCTAGGTTTTGAGGCTATCAACCCGATTTTTGATGGAGCTGATGCCTTGACTATCGAGGATGCCCTGGCTAAGACATGGATAGCCTGGAACGCTGGCGCCGTTAACTTCAGCCCTGAAGATCCGGGAAATGCCCGGACCAGTGAAGAAAAGGTCGGAGAATGGCTTTCCCAGCGTGGTTTTGATGCCAGGGAAATTATGGACGAAGGGCACATTGGCACAGCTAGAAAGGCCTCCCTCTGTATATGGCTTGAGGAACTGGGGGTAGCTGACGGTTATGAGCTTAGAACTCTCAGTGATACAGATTTGGAGCATATGGCACAAAAAGTCTACAAAGAACGGAAGCTCTATCCTCCTGTTTTTGGCAAAATGGAACTTCGAGATGGGAGAACCGGAGAGTTGTTTGACAAGCCGATAACTGTTGGCAATGTTTACATGATGAAACTGATTCATCTTGTTGGAGACAAAGTGCATGCTCGCTCCACCGGGCCATACTCGCTCATCACCCAGCAACCATTAGGAGGAAAAGCTCAGTTTGGTGGGCAAAGGTTTGGTGAGATGGAGGTATGGGCGCTGGAAGCGTATGGTGCAGCCCATACGCTTCAGGAGATGCTCACAATAAAGTCAGATGATGTAATGGGAAGGGCCAAGGCTTATGAGTGTCTTGTCAAGGGCGAGGATATTCAACAGCTTGGTATCCCAGAGTCGACCAAAGTTTTGTTTATGGAGCTGCGTAGTTTAGGTTTTGCTGTCGAACTACTTAGCGAGGGGGAAAATGTCGCAATTTGATGGCGTTAATGGTATTCGGATAAGCCTGGCATCACCAGAACAAATCAAGAGCTGGTCTCACGGTGAGGTAACTAAGGCAGAGACGATAAACTACCGCACTCTGAAGCCGGAAAGAGATGGTCTGTTTTGTGAGAGGATTTTCGGTCCTGTAAAAGACTTTGAATGCCATTGTGGGAAATATAAAAAGGCGAGGTATAAGGGAGTTACTTGTGATAAATGTGGTGTTGAGATAGCTCATTCTAGTATACGGCGGGAGCGAATGGGGCATATAGAACTGGCTGCGCCAGTCACTCATATCTGGTTTGTTAAGCTAGTACCCAGTCGGCTTGGCCTGCTCCTGGATTTGTCTCCACGGGACCTGGAGGGAGTCATTTATTTTGCCCGGTACATCATTATCTCAGTTGATGAGGAAGCTAAAGAGAAGAAGCTTCGCCAACTTGAAGACGATATGGCTCGCAAAATTGCCGGGCAAGAGGAACGCCTGGACAAGAAAATTGAGGAATTGAGTGCCAAAAGCCAAGACGAAGAGACTAAGGTGAAGGAGATAAACCAGCTTCGTGGCAAGTTAGTAGAAAGGAACGAAAGACTCGCCGAAGAGCTGAAGGCAAGCATTGCAGAGTTAGGGAGTCTTCAGCCGCGGAAATTACTTAACGAGGAGGAATGCAGGAAACTCAAAGACAAATATGGTGCTGTTTTTGAAGTTGGTATGGGCGCTGAGGCTATTATACAGATATTGAAGCAAATTGATATGGATGCTTTGCACCAGGAACTTCGTGAGCATGTCCGCAGCACCTCGGGAGGATACCGTAAGAAGGTTAGCCAACGGTTACAGTTAGTTGAAGCTTTCAAGCTCAGTGGGAATAAGCCCGAGTGGACAGTCTTGACCGTCCTTCCCGTACTACCTCCGGCGCTTCGTCCTATAGTTCAGCTGGATGGAGGTCGCTTTGTTATTAGCGACCTCAACGACCTCTATCGAAGGGTCATCAATCGTAACAACCGTCTACGCCGTCTTATGAAGTTGGGTGCGCCAGAAATAATTGTCCGAAATGAAAAACGCATGTTGCAGGAAGCTGTTGATGCTCTTATTGACAATGGGCGGAGAGGGCGCGTAGTTACCACCGGCAATAACCATGCCTTGAAATCTCTTTCTGACATCCTGAAGGGCAAGCAAGGACGGTTTCGGCAGAATCTTCTCGGTAAGCGGGTAGACTACAGCGGTCGCTCGGTCATTGTCGTTGGCCCTAAGCTTAAACTTCACCAATGCGGCTTGCCGCGCTATGTTGCCTTGGAGCTATTTAAGCCTTTGGTTATGCATAAGCTCATAAAGAATGGGTATGCAAATAACCTGAAGAGTGCTCGGCGCCTGGTGGAGAGAGATAGCCCTGAGGTTTGGGATGCACTCTATGAAGTGGTTAAGGAGCGTCCCGTATTGCTGAATCGCGCTCCGACACTGCATCGCCTCAGTATTCAGGCCTTTGAACCAGTGCTAATCGACGGAGATGCTTTTCAGATCCACCCCTTAGTCTGCACTGCCTTCAATGCTGATTTTGATGGCGACCAAATGGCAGTTCATGTGCCATTGTCCAGAGCCGCAGTGAAAGAAGCCAGGGAACACATGCTTAGTCCTTACAACATGTTGTTACCAAGTTGTGGCGAGCCTGTAACAACACCCACCCTGGACATGGTTCTGGGCTGCTATTATCTCACTATCTCAAAGCCGGGGGCTCGCGGCGAGGGAAGATTCTTCAGCAGTTTTGACGAGGCCAAGTTAGCCTACGAACTGGGGATTATTGACTTAGGTGCCGAAATTGTGGTGCGAGATCCTTCGCTTCGTTTGGATGGGGGGAGGGTGAACACCACGGTAGGCAGAATATTGTTTAATGATGCCTTGCCTCCCCAACTTCGCTTCTACAACAAAACAGCAGATAAGGCTTCTCTAAGAAAACTGGTCTCCGATTGCATTCGTTTGTTGGGCAATGAAACTACTGCTGGTGTCCTCGACAAGCTTAAGCAATTAGGGTTTGACTATGCTACTAAATCGGGCATTTCCATCTCTATGGATGATATTGAAGAGCCTCCGGAGAGGGCGAAAATTCTCAAAGAAGCCGAGGAACAAGTTAGCCTTATAGAAAATCAGTTTGACCATGGCTTGATCACCGATGATGAAAAGTATGAGAGTGTAGTTCAAGTATGGATGGAGGCTACCGATAAGATTACTGAGAATATATCCCAAACGCTGGACCCGTATGGTAGTGTCTATATGATGGCTACGTCAGGTGCCAAGGGGAATATTTCTCAAATCAGGCAAATGGCAGGAATGCGAGGGTTGATGACCGATCCCTCGGGGAGGATCATAGACTTTCCCATTAGATCAAGCTTCCGCGACGGACTGGCACCCATGGAGTATTTCATTTCCACCCACGGTGCTCGCAAAGGATTAGCTGATACGGCTCTGAGGACATCAGGCAGTGGCTATCTTACCAGGCGCCTCGTCGATATAGCCCAAGATGTCATTGTAAATGAAACGGATTGTGGCACCACCGAGGGAGTTTGGATACCACGGGAAGCGGCAGAGGGGGCACTCCCCCCGTTTGAGGAAAGGATTACCGGCTACTTAGCGGCGAGCAAAATTGTTGATCCGACTACAAACGCAATCATTGTTGATCGGGATGAAGAAATCGAAGAAGATAAAGTGCAACGAATTGTCATGGCTGGTATTTCTCAGGTACACGTGAGGTCGCCTCTGACCTGCCGTTCTCGAT
>JAWOCP010000037.1:0-2720 GCA_046483735.1 Dehalococcoidia bacterium | reverse complement strand
GGTCTTGATAGGGTACTTCCTCATCTTCACCTTGGCTTTCCCACTGAAGAGACCGAAGGCGTCAAGACGTCCTGGCGACGCAGCACCTTACTCGTCCTCGCTGTGACTTTGCACAATATTCCTGAGGGTCTTGCCGTTGGTGTTGCCTTTGGAGCCGTTGCCGCTAATCTTCCCGCAGCTACGTTGCCGGCTGCTGTTGCCCTGGCTATCGGCATAGGCATTCAGAACTTTCCCGAGGGACTGGCGATTTCTTTGCCTCTTCGCCGCGAGGGAATGTCTCGCCGGAGGAGTTTCTGGTATGGTCAGTTATCGGGGTTGGTCGAACCCATAGCTGGAGTTATCGGCGCTGCCGCTGTCATTCTGGCAAGGCCTATCTTGCCGTATGCTCTGGCTTTTGCTGCCGGCGCTATGATCTTCGTTGTCGTCGAGCAGCTAGTTCCGGAGTCTCAACGTGGCGGCAATACCGACCTGGCCACCATGGGAGCAATAGTGGGCTTCGTGGTAATGATGATGCTCGATGTCGCCTTTGGCTAATCAATTGGTTCTTCTCCTTACTGATTGACGGCCTCCATGGTAGAATCTAGCGAAGTGCAAAATGTTATCTAAGTAAGGTCTAACTAGCCATTAGCTTGTCTTCTTAATTCTATCTTTAACCCGACCTGCGACCTTAACTACTGCTTGCACAATAGGACCGGGCCCATTTAGGCATAAACCTTCATCCCATGATTCTCTAAGAGCTTTTCTACCTCGGCTCGATATGGCAAATCTGACACGTCTACGCCACCGCTGACGTATAAGAGTTCAATCCCTATGACAGTCCCATCTTCCGAATAATCGATAAATCTCGTTTCATCAAGTTCCTTAGAGTATGCATGCGGCAAATCATTAATGAGGACGTACGCACAGTCCGCATTGTGGTCATACCGGTATTCCATTGATTTCCTCCTTAAGGTTATTTGAGGATAATCGCAGTTATGATATTGAGTGGATCGCTACCTTTAGCTACTACTATTCTCAGCTTCCTTTCATCCGCCAGAAACCCCACAAGACATAAGTTGCCTTCTCGGTCGGTGTATGAAATCTCCGGGTCATCTAGGACACACTCAATATCTCTCCGTCTTATACGACGTTGAGCCATTCGATCATGAGCATGCCTTTCAAGGCTGTATTCCTTTCCTCCTCGGCTTCTATGTATTTTCTTCACTATTTATAACCCTCCCGGCGAGTTTTGTCAATTCTAACAACTAAGTATTACTGAACTACCTGTAGCAATATACAGTAATGATATCACATCTAATAATACAACATCAACCGACAATACTTGACAAGTTACTAAAGGCACGGTATAATTGGTGGTAATGCGTAGTATAAGGAGGTGGCACATATGGTTGAGGCTGCCAAACATGAAGAAGAATCTCAACAAAGCAAGTCAGGAAGAAAGAGCAGAGAGGTTTCACGATTATCTTATCCTTATTATGATCTAGGTACTGCCCTCGAGGTAGTGGAAACGCTGTACAACCAGGCGGGGGGAAAGGCGTCGTTTGCACAATTGGCATCCTACCTTGGCCACAAAGACGAGTCCAGTGGTGCATTTGTTGCAAAGGTCTTTGGGGCTAAGCTATTTGGTCTTGTGAATATCGCATCTCAGAACATATCAACAACTTCGTTGGGAGAGCGACTGGCATCAGCCCAGCGCGGTTCACAAAGGGACCTACGGTTGGCGGAAGCTTTTCTGAACGTGCCCTTATTCGGCGAAGTCTACAAGAGATTTCAGAACAAGACTCTACCTTCTACCCGGGAAGGGCTTCTGAATGTCCTTCAAGATAATTTCGGCGTCCCTTCACGACGTGCGCCAGTAGCTCTCAAGACACTGCTGGCTTCAGCAGAGCAAGCTGGCTTCAAGCGTGCGGATCCTAATCGGCTCATTCACCCGGTGCCAGCGGGCTTGATGGAAGAAGGAGGTGCGGCTGAGTCTGAAACAGAGAGGAGGAAGACTGTAGATACTCCTCCTACTGGAGTGCAGCAAGGGGAAACAGATTTGGGGGAGATACATCCAGCTGTAAGGGGTTTTCTCCAGGCGCTTCCGACTGCGGGACAGCAATGGACCGAGAGTCAGAGGGAGAGATGGATTAATGCCTTTGCAGCTATGGTAAAGGCTCTATACCCAAGTAAAGATGAGGAATAGGACATAGAAACGCTCTCGACTGTGTGGCCAGACCTCTGTGAAGCCAGGCCACGACTATGGAAGTTTTAGCTATCACATTCCCCCTCTTCAACCATCTAACTTCCTATTTGTTCTGATAAGGCTTTATTCTGGCGTGCTACAATACTTCCTAAAGCAGCTATCGCCACAATTGCAAATATGGTGTCAAACGTCATCCGATTCTCCTATGTCAATCAGAACTTTGCAGGACCAATCAACTTGGTCAATCGATATGCTATGCTGGTTATGCCAGAGGAAATCCTGTCGTATTTGATTTTGGCGTGCTCATGGTGAACCTTACGTTCTACGGCGGTGTTAGGGAAATCGGGGGCAATAAAATCCTCCTCGAAGATGACAGGGGGAAGCTTTTCCTCGACTTTGGTTATCCCTACAGTAAGTATCGGAATTTTTACGAAGAATACCTTAAGCCTCGACCCGGAGCAGGACTGCTGGACCTGTTAATAATGGGGCTGCTCCCCCACCTTGAGGGCATTTATCGCACTGATTTGGAGGCAGA
>JAWOCP010000030.1:0-5783 GCA_046483735.1 Dehalococcoidia bacterium | reverse complement strand
AGAGTTATGCTGGGAGATTGCTTCCCTGCCCGCCAGGGCTGGGTAGGCGGGGCTTCGCTCGCAGTAGCACCTTGTATGGCTTCGCGGGTTTGCTGCACTTTCAATTCCTCCACCGCCTCAGCAAGCAACTGGCAGTAGAGGTCAAAGCCGAGGGCGGCGATATGCCCGCTCTGCTTGACACCCAGCAGATTGCCTGCCCCCCGAATTTCCAGGTCCTTCATAGCGATGCCGAATCCCGACCCCAGTTCGGTGGCCTCGAAGATAGTCCTCAGCCTCTTATAAGCCTGAGGGGTCAGCTGTTTCCCTTCGTCGAAGAAAAAATAAGCATAAGCCTGGTTGATGCCGCGACCGACCCTGCCCCTTAACTGGTAAAGCTGCCCCAGACCGAACCTGTCGGCCTGGTCGACAATCAGCGTATTGACATTGGGCATGTCCAGACCCAGCTGGATGATGGTGGTGGTCACCAGGATGTCATACTTGCCGGCCATGAAATCCGTCATCACCGTTTCCAGTTGTTCCTCGGGCATCTGCCCGTGAGCTATAGCTATTCGAGCTTCGGGCACAGAGCCCTGTAGCTTCGCGGCGGCCAGGGCGATGCTCTGAACGCGGTTATGGACGAAGAAGACCTGACCATTTCTCTCCAGCTCGCGCAATATCACCTGCCTGACCAGTGTGGCATCGTAGACCCCGACGTAGGTCTTGATGGACTGGCGCTCTTCGGGAGGCGTTTCCACTATGCTCATGTCCCTGATTCCGGCTAAAGACATGTGAAGGGTGCGCGGGATAGGAGTGGCACTGAGCGCCAGAGTGTCCACTTCCCTCCTCATCTGCTTGAGTTTTTCCTTCTGCACCACGCCGAACTGCTGTTCCTCATCGATTATCACCACTCCCAGGTCTTTGAATGTAACGTCTTTTTGCAGCAGGCGATGAGTGCCGATGCATATATCTACGGTGCCATTGGCCAGGCCTTCCAGGATTCCCCTTTCTCTTTCCGGGGGACAGAAGCGGCTCAGCATTTCCACTCTCAAGGGAAAAGTCTGCAACCGCTCAGCAAAGGTAGCTAGATGCTGCTGGGCCAGCACGGTGGTGGGGACCAGGATAGCCACTTGCTTGTTGTCCATAACTGCCTTAAAGGCGGCGCGCAGTCCTATCTCGGTCTTGCCATAGCCCACGTCTCCACAGATGAGCCGGTCCATGGGCTTGGCTTTTTCCATATCCTCCTTGACCGTCATGATTGCCTCAATCTGGTCCGGTGTCTCCATGTAGGGGAATGAGGCCTCCAGCTCCTGCTGCCACAGCGAGTCCGGGGAGAAAGCGAAGCCGGGAGCTACCTCCCGGGCGGCATAGAGCTCGAGCAGTTCCCGGGCGATTTCCGCCACCGATTCCTTGACTCTTTTCTTTGTCCTTTGCCATTCGCGGCCCCTCAGGCGGCTCAAGGGTGGAGCCTGGTCGCCGGCACCGATGTAGCGGCTGATGCGGTCTATCCGTTCCACGGGTACATAGAGCCTGTCACCGGCGGCATACTCCAGAACAAGGTATTCTCCCTCGATTCCACGGGAGGACATCCTGGTCAGCCCGCTGAACCTGGCGATGCCGTGGTCGACATGGACGACATAATCGCCGGGGGCCAGCCGGGGGAGGAACCAGCGGTGAGGCACCGGCCTCTTCTTGCCTGCCCGCGGCTGCTTCGTAAAGCCGAAAAGTTCGGCATCGGTAATCAGGGTCAGCCTGTCACCCATTACCCAGCCTCCGTCCAGTGAGCCCTGGAGCACGGTGATTGAACCGGGCGCAGGTATCTGTTCTATCTCTGATGTCGGCGAAGTATGGATGTCCTCTTTCTGGAGGAGTTCGGCCAGGCGGTTTGCCTGGTGGCTGACGACGAACACGCGCTGTCTTTGTTCCACCATTTGCCGGGCCGTCTTGAGGAACCTTTCCAGCTGGCTTCCGTAGCTCTGAGCTCTGACGAAGGGCAGAGCCTGTCCGTCACCGGCCGCTGAAAACTGAAGGCTGACAGCTGACAGCAGCTTCAGGCGACGTCTGCCTTTCATCTGCGACTCCAGTTCTTCCCACTCGAGGTAGGGAGAGGGAAAGTCATGAGGTAGCTCGCCTTTCTCCATCTTCTCCGACCTTAACTCCCGGGCCTCCCCGTTTAGCCTGGTGACGGCGAGTTCGATTCCTTCCGGGTCATCGAGCACGAGCAGGGCATCGCGGCCGAGGTAATCGAAGACGCTGCCGGTATTGAACAGAGGAAAATAAGACTCGGCCCCGGGAAACCACTGTCCTTCCTGCAATCTGGTCAGGTCTGCCTGGAAGCGCTGCGTCACCTCAGCAGTGCAGCCAGGTAGATTTAGGGCCGCCGGCTGAGAGTCGCCGGTCGTTGGCATGAACTCTTTGGCCGGGGTTATGAGTAAGGAGGATACGGCACCGCCCGAGCGCTGGCTCGCCGGGTCGAAGGACCTCATGCTCTCTATCCGGTTGCCAAAGAACTCTATTCGGACGGGCAACTGGCTGCCGGGGGGAAAGAGATCGATGATGCCACCCCGCCTGCTCATCTGCCCCGGTATTTCGACGGCGTCCTCCATTTCGTAGCCCACACCTTGCCATCGGCGCAGTAGCTCCAGAGGGTCGGCGGCCATGCCTGGCTCCAGAACATGGCAGGCGGTCACAAAGTCCCGGTGAGGGATGGTCTTGTTCATTATTGCCAGCGCTGAGGTCACCACCAGGGGCGGTTTGTCACCCTGTACACAACCCGCCAGGGTGGCCAGCGTCTTCAACCTTTCCAGCATCTGATAGCTGAACGCCGACAGCCGATAGCTATCATAAGGCAGGAAGTCGAGCTCGGGCAGACGGTGCAAGCCGGTCGAGGGCGAACACCAGGCCCGAAGCTGCTCGTGAAATTTCCGGGCGCTCTCGGGCTGAGCAGTCACCACCATAATGGGCAAATCGAGTTCCCGGTGGAGGGCAGCAATCAGGCAAGGCCTGGCGGCATCGAGTACAACCGCCTTATGCTCAACTTCTGCTGCGGTCAGCTCCTTCGCCAGCTGTCTGTAAGCAGGGATTCCTTCAAGCAGAGAAAGCAGAGGTGAAAGATTTATCGGTTGTCCTTCGTTGGCCATCAGGCATTATTATAGTAAGCTCGATGGACCATTGCCAGTTCGACCGGCAAGCCAGAGGTCCGCATGAAGTCCGGGTCTGTTTCAGAGCGGGGACCTGTGCCGCCCGACAATGTCCGGCGTGTCACCGGCAGGGAGGCTGTCAGGGGGTACCCGCAGCCAGATAGGCATTCTGTACGTATTGGGCGAGCATCCGTTGAGCAGTGAAGTGCGAACCGTTGAGGGCAATGGCTGAGCACATGACGCCGGCAAAGGCATCGGGCTGCCGGTAGAACATGGGGATGATGACGTGTTCAAGCTTGTGGTACATGGAGGCAATCTCGTTGTCGAGGTTGGCCTCAGACTGCCAGCCGTCGCCGATAGCCCATCCGGTTGCGCCTTCCACGTGTCCCTCTATCCACCAGCCGTCCAGAATGCTGAAGCTCGGCACCCCGTTGAGCGCGGCTTTCATACCGCTGGTCCCGGATGCCTCCATCGGCTTCTGCGGAGTGTTGAGCCACACGTCTACTCCGGAGCATAAGTACTTCGCCAGCCCGATATCATACTCCTCCAGGTAGACTACGGGTACGACGTCGTTCAGGGCAGCGGCGGCCTCGAAGATACGGCGGATGAGTGCCTTACCACCCTCGTCTCTCGGATGTGCCTTCCCGCCACAAATCACCTGTAGCGGCCCGCCTTGCCGGGCTATCTTCTTGAGCTGCTCCAGGTGGGAGAACAAGAGGTCGGTGCGTTTGTACGAAGCAGCGCGCCGCGCGAAGCCAATCGTCAATGCTGCCGGATTCAGGCGTGCTCCTGTCCGCCGTTCCGCCTCTGCCAGTAGTTCTTGTTTGGCCTCGCTGTGGGCCTGCCAGATTTCGTCCAGCGGGATTTTTGCCGCATACCTCAGATAGAGATTGTCCCGGCGCCACTCAGGGATGTAGCGGTCATAAATACGACGAAAAGGCGGCGATGTCCAGGTTGTGGCATGCACGCCATTGGTAACGGCATTTATGGGATGGTTGTTAAACATGCAGCGGGAAGTTTCCTCGTGACGCATTGAAACGCCGTTGATATAGCGCGAAAAGCTCAGAGCAAGACCGGTCACGTTGAGAACGCCGTTGCAGCAGCATTCGGACGCCGTCAGGAAATCGGCTCGCTCGTCGCCCAGAACATGCCGTACCAGGTCCATGGAAACATGCCCGTGCCCTGCCGGTACGGGAGTGTGCGTGGTAAACACACAGCGCCGGCGGACTGCCTCTATCTGGATGCCGCTGGCGACATGAAGGCTGCTTCCCCAGGTCTGCTCTTCCAGTAATGCCAGGACCACGAGGGCAGAGTGCCCCTCGTTCATATGATAGGCCTGAATGTTTCGGTATCCGAGTGCCCTCAGCATCGCCACCCCACCCAGACCCAGGATGACCTGCTGGCACAGACGGTAGTGGTCGTCACCACCATACAGGTGATCGGTCAGGCCCTGGTCCCAGGGAGTGTTTTCCGGGATGGCTGTGTCCAGGAAATAGACCGGCAGAGCGTGTCCCGACTCACCGCGCACCAGGTACCGCCAGGCCTGCACCTGTACCTGACGACCTTCTATCGTGACCAGCACTCGCTGAGGGAGCCGTTCCAGGAACTGCTCAGGGCTCCAGTCCAGGTCGCTCTCCGACTGGTTCCCGTTGTCGTCCAGGTGCTGGCGGAAATAACCCTTGCGGTGGAGGAGCGTCACCCCCGCTGCCTTGATGCCCAGGTCGGCAGCGGCACGCATGCTGTCGCCCGCCAGTATGCCCAGTCCGCCGCTATACGTGGGCATAGCAGGGTCGAAACCGAACTCCATTGAGAAATAGGCAAATGTCAATGCATCTACTGGCATCTCGAATGCATTAGACATCATTGTTGAACACGTGCCTTCCGCAAACCGATGCGGATGGACACAGTCTGAATTGTAACAACTTTGCATGGTGCCTTTCAAGTCCAGTATGGGGGTGAATAGTCGCCGGGTGACGGACCGGGCAGGCCCTCTCAGCCCGCAGATTTGAGGCCGTTCCCTTGACTTTCTGAGCGGTAACCCTTATAATAACTACAAAAGGAGGTATCAAGATGGGTAAAGCGGTAAAGATAAACATAACTCTGCCCGAGGAAGAATTGAAGAGGGTTGACGCATTTGCTCGAAAGCAGGGGAATACCAGGAGCGGACTTATCCAGCGAGCGCTCCACTTTTTCATGAAACAGAAGGAAAGGGAGGAGGAAGAGAGGAAAAGACGTGGAGAGATGACGAAGGCAAGTCTGGAGATAAAGCAGTTGAAGGAAAAGGCCGGCCAGTGGGATGGAGTGTCTGAAATACGGAAAGGGAGGGACTCGAAATGAAGGCGTCCCCGGAATATGTGGTAGACGCCAGCGTGGTAGTCAAATGGTTCTCCGGGTCTGGGCAAGACGTTGAGAATTCAGAAAGACTGCTGAACAGCCATATTGAAGGAACATCTACGCTGGTGAGTTCTTCTCTGGTTTTATACGAGGTCTGTAATGCCCTTCGTCTAAATCCGAATTTCAGCCAACAAGACTTATCAAGGGCAGCCACGAGTCTTCTCAAGCTAGGGCTTGAGTTGGTGGATTACTCGGAGATATTCGAATCAGCGATAGCGCTCGCCCTTTCTGAGGAGATTACCATCTATGATGCGGCGTATATTGTCGTTTCAC
>JAWOCP010000015.1:0-14549 GCA_046483735.1 Dehalococcoidia bacterium | reverse complement strand
GTGGCCGGGTTATCCGGAGTCCCCAGAGAAAGCCCCTATGTCGCCAGCAAGTGGGGCGTAATCGGCCTTACTGAGACACTCGCTATCGAAGCCGGCAAATTCGGCATTCGCGTTAACTGCATCAGCCCTGGCGCCACCCGGACCAGTGAATTCGATGACTGGGTAAACGTTTCAGCCAGAGAAGCCGGTGTCACCTACGAGGCAGTGATGACCAAACTGGCGGACAATAACGCCCTGAAGAGAATTGCCGAGCCATCGGAAATAGCGGCCTGCATTGTCTTCCTGGCCTCCGATGATGCCAGCGCCATCGCCGGCCACAATCTGGTGGCCAGCTCCGGTTTTCATATAACTCACCCCAACATGATTAGCTGGGTGTAAGCAGAGCTTGTTTTTGGCAAGGAAGCCTCAGGTCCTGTGCGCCTGTTGTGACCGGGTTGAGTTGAAGTGGAGGTGGCGATGGGCCGCAGGTTAAGGCCGACATCTCGCTGTGCTGCTGCGCCACTAGACAATCAACAATCCGACCAATGTAAAAGCAGCGATAGGTGGCAGGGCCGCCATTGGCTTCCCTTTCAAAAGCTTCGTCTGGATTACATAAACACTGACCAGTCCCAGTGAGCCGAGCACCGCAATAATAGTCGCTGGAGCCAGGCCCTGGGCAAAATAAACAGAGGCTGTGAGCAGACAGGGGAAGGCAACATCGCCGCCGCCCAGTATGGAGTATTCCCTTTCGGCAGGGTTCACTTCTATCATCTTCTCGCCATGTTTTTTCAAGTTCGACTTCCACTGCGAATAGTCTCTGGGAATGATTAGTGCCGGCAGGGCGTTGATTTCCGATAGCTTGTCTGCCATCCAGAGCATGAATTTGAAACGGACGGCCAGGAGGTCATAGACGGCGAGCGCCAGAATGATAGCCATTGCGGTCCACGGCGTAATGAAGCGACCGAAAACTATGGCCAGACTACTGACTGCCAGAATCAATGACAGGTTATGTAACCAGACCAGTGGTATCAAGAACCAGAATGCTCCCAGGGCGACGGCGATGGCGGCAGCTAATGGCAGGGGGAAGTGAAAGACAGTGGCGATGAATGCGCCCCAGCTGAAGAGGAGGGCGAACAGGAGTCTGAGGAAGAGCTTCAAAGCTGTCAGCGGAATCAGGTACAGCGTGAGTCCAAGCACGCCCGCTGCCGCCAGAATATAGATTAAGACCGGTCCCAGCGCTGAATGGGCCGGTACGTCGATGACCTCTCCATCGGGCAATGTCACTTCCCCTGGCCACCAGGATATTGGCTGGGATGGCTGGGTCGGTATATATATGTCCTTTTCATCTAGGAATGGGTCTATGCGGGGAGTGGCAAGAAAGACGAGCAGGTGAGCGACGACGAAAAGAAGAAGGGCCCAGTAAACCGTATTCACCCTGATGGGCCTCTTCGCGCTCATATGGAGGGTATTTTACATCGAAGAAAGCCCGATGTCGAAGTGTCACTAATCTATCTGAACTAGGTCACGGTCTCTCGGCTGAGGAAGATATTGCTGAGATGATACAGGGTCGAGGGGTTCCCCTCGACCCTGTATTCTTGCTGCCGTAACAGCCCCAACACCCGTTCCTGACCAGGGCTCGCTGATAAGGTTGTTGCTCAGCATGACCCGATTGGCTTGAACATGTCAGTGTTTCACAGTCCTATCGAGACCACTACGTATAATGGAGGGCTCTCATCACTGTTATTCGACGTGTCGGGGTCGTCTTCAACCACCTGCCACACCAGGCTGACCTCGGCGGAGGCCACCAGTTTGAACAAGTAGACCCCTGGGCTTTCGAACAGAAGCTCAAAGAGGACACATTCGCCATTCACGGGCTCAGGGTCCTCCCCGATACGGAGCCAGTTGATTGTCTTCTCGTAGTCAGTACATTGTACCAGCTTCCAGCGTGTTTCTACGTCCAGCATGTTGAACTTGTCGAGGATGAGATCAAAGGTCATACATCTTTCGACGGCATCGCCATCCACGAAAAGGTGATGGGAAACTTTCTCAACAGGCTCAGGGTCCTTTGTCACGGCGCAGAGGTCGTCAAGAACATGAAGCCCAACCCATACAGGAGGCCCTTCGGCGTAATGAAGCAGGAGTTCAGACTCCTCTATCACCTCGACTATGGCACCTTCACACCCGGCCACATGCTGCTCGAAATGAACATCGATGATATCACCCCACACTAGTTCATATGGCTCTTCCGGTTCATTGGGGTCAACAGGTTCTCCATTTATAGTCCAGGTCAGGAACTTAATGCTGGGATCCCGCGGCATATCGAAGTTGAGAGTAAAGGTGATTGTGCCGTCCTCAGTAAGAGACTGAGTTGGCGAGGGTGTTATGATGTCGAGGTATGCTCCGGTAGGGCCACCGGTGATGTTCTGGCACTTCCAGGTGCCGATACCCTCAGAATAGGTCTGAGGGACTGAGGTGCCGTGAATTGTCTTCCATGATGAATCCAACCTGTACTGCACATCTCCTGACCAGGGCTCACCACAAAGGGTAGCCTTGACTTCAATGGTACCCCGAGGATAATCCTCACAGCTCAGCCCAGTTGCCGCAATTACCAGAACTAAGACCAGGCAAATAGCGAAAAACTTTTTCCTCATCTTTACCTCCTCTCTGGGTAATTCAGGGTTCGCAGTATCCTAGCCTGGAGTAAAACACAGAAGTATCTTTCTCACCTCCCCCTCCTCTTGGAGCACTTCAATATTTCAAGGACGGGAGTGCTCCATAAGTCAAATATATCACACTTTACCCCGCTGTCAATTGTCTATCCGCGGGTGGCTAGCCGTCTGCCGGCGGTGCCGGAGACGGGGAGCCCGTACCACGGTGCTGCCTATCCCAGGTTCCAGCCGCTGACACCACTGCACTGCCCTTCGTCGTTCTTGCCCACGGCGACCACGGTGCCGTCGGACTTGAGCCCCACCGTGTGATAGTGGCCTGCGGCGACCTGGATAATACCTGTCCAGCCGCCGACCTCGCACTGCCCGTTTGTGTTATATCCCACGGCGACCACGGTGCCGTTGGCCTTGAGCCCCACCGTGTGACCGCCGCCTGCGGCAATCCAGACGATGTCTGACCAAGAGTCTACATCGCACTGCCCTTCCCCGTTATATCCCACAGCGAGCACTTCCCCGTTGGCCTTGAGCCCCACTGTGTGACCGCCGCCTGCGGCGACCTGGACGATATCTGTCCAGCCTCCGACATTGAGCCGGCCATCTCCCGAGGCTCCCACGGCGACCGCGCTGCCATCGGACTTAAGCCCCACAATGTGGTCTTGCCCTGCGGCGACCTGGATGATATCCTCCCAGCCGCTGACCTCACACACATCTCCCATGCCGCACTTTCCCGCACGGACCACGGTGCCGTCGGACTTGAGCCCCACCGTATTTAAGTAGAACACCGCAACCTGGATGATGTCCGTCCAGTCGCCGACAGCACACTCCCCGTAAAAGCAGTCTCCCACAGCGACCACTTTGCCGTTGGCCCTGAGCCCCACCGTGTAATCCAGGCCTGCGGCGATCTGGGTGATGCCAGTCCAGCCTCCGACATCGCACTGCCCGTCGTCGTTCCGTCCAACAGCGACCACCGTGCCATCGGACTTGAGCCCCACTGTGTGAAAACCGCCGCCCGCGACCCTGGAAACGAATTGTCTCTCAAAGTTGGCAGTAATGGAGTAGTTGCTGTTCATCTTGATGGTGGTTACAGCGGCATTGCGGTCACCAACCGTGCCCACACTGCCGGTCCAGTTGAGAAACTGGTAGCCGGCGTCCGCCTCGGCCACCAGGTCAACCACCACCCCGGCATCATAAGTGTGGGTCCCCTCTCCGGGAGTCGTCACCGACCCTCCGGCGGTGCTGGAGATGGCCAGGTTATAAGAAGAAGCAGACGGACCGCAGCCCAGCATCCCGCCGATCAGGGCTACTATAATCAACAGGACGACAATTCTTGTCATAGAATGAAGTAGCTTCGGACCGGGTATTGTGTTCATATTTCACCTCCTTATTTCCAAGGGCAGGGAGTGCTCCATAACTCAAATATATCACACTTTGCCCCGCTGTCAACGGGTTTTCCGCGGGTGGTTGAGAGATTCTGTTGGAGCGAAAAACGTTGACCGGCAAAGGCTAGGGTATCAATAGAAGACTATTTCGCTGACCGTCCCTTGAGCCGTTTTGTCCACTGCTTGCGGAGCTTATTGAGCTTGGGGGAAATAACCATCTGGCAGTAGGCCTGTTCCGGATGTCGTGAGAAGTATTCCCGGTGGTAGTCTTCTGCGGGATAGAACTTGCCCGCCGGGACCAGCTCTGTCACGATTGGGTTCTGCCACAGGTGGCGTTTATCGAGGTCACTCATGAGTTTTTCGGCGATGGCCCTTTGCTCTTCATTGTGGTAGAAGATGGCCGAACGGTACTGTGTACCTCTGTCTGCACCCTGCTGGTTCAATGTGGTTGGGTCGTGGACGGAGAAGAAAACCTCCAGGATTTCCCGGTATGAAATCCGGGCGGGGTCGAAGGTCACCTGGACCGCCTCGGCATGACCGGTATTATCGGCGCAGACTTCCTGGTAGGTGGGATTGGTGGTGGTCCCGCCGGTGTAGCCGGAAACAACGTTCTCAACACCGTCGACCTCCAGAAAGACCGCTTCGATGCACCAGAAACAACCACCCGCAAGAGTCGCAACTTCTCTGTTTGGGAAGCGGACTAAGCCGATACTTGATACGCGTCTAGACTCTTCAGTCTTGGTCTTTGCTATCTTGCTGGCTTTCGCCATCCTCCCCCTGCACTGCCTCACTCTTATCCAACAATGTACCCAGAGAACGCTGGAACGCCTGAAAGATAATCTGCTTCGCGGTTTGCTTGGCAGCCGCAATGATTTCGTCGGCTTCCTGCGCTGCTTTAGTCCTTGCCTCGGCTATGACCGCGGCTAATTCCTCCTCTCTCTTTCTCCTCCCGCTCTCTACGGCTTCATTGATGATACTCTGAGCTTTTTGCATGGCGGCGCTGATAATTCCTTGTGCCTTCTCTTCAGCCTCGCTCTGGCCGACCTCTCTAGCCCGGTTGATGAGCTGTTCAGCTTGCTGCTGTGCCTCCTGCCTTGCCTCGCTAATCTCCTGTTCCGCGCTTTGCCTTAGCTCGGCGACAGCTCTAGACAGTTCTTCAACGTCCTGGTTCGCTCTTTTTATCAGGGCATCCGCCTCTCTCTTGGCGTTGGCCAGTATCTTGATCCTTTCGTCGTCAGCAGCTTGTTCCGCCTTGACGATAATCCTGGCTGATTCCTCTCTAGCCTTCTTGATTATGCGTTCCACTTCTCGCTGTTTCGCTTCCGCTGCTTGCTGTTTGGCTATGGTTTGCGCTTCCGCAGCGATTCGCTCAGCCTCTTCTCTTGATTTCTCGATAATAGCGGTACATTCCGCTTCAGCTTTGCGTTTCGCCTCCTCTACGACTTGTGCTGCACGCTGGTCAGCTGCTTCCGCAGACGCAGCTGCATACGCCGTCGCCTCCTCCTCAGCCTTCTGTCGCGTCTCACCTCGATACGCCGTTGCTTCCTCCTCCGCTGCCAGTCTTGCCTGGTTTGCGATTTGCTCCGCTGTCTCGCGGGCCTTAGTAATAATATTGGCGGCTTCCTCATCAGCTTCTTGTCGTATCTTCTCTATTTCTTCCTCAAGAACTTCACTGAGCCGCTGCTTATAGTCATCCATGATCCCAGCTGCCTGTTCAACTACCTGCTTCACCTTGTCTCCCAGTGCTAGCATTTGGTCACCTCCTTGGTTCTCATTGCCGTGGACTTCATTACTTCGCTCGATTGCTCGACTTCTGATTCTTCCTCCAGCCGTCTTGCGTTTGGGGATTGATTTTGCAGTCTCTTAATCTGTTCTTTCTGTCAGCGTTAGCACTTGGCGCGTTGTCAAGTTACCAGTCCTATTACGCCAGTAGTGGTATTGGTTCAGGCGTTTATGGACAAACTGCCTATGATAGAATGCTATAACCGTCCTTGCCTTTTGTCAAGTGCTTGTCGCCAGAGTCGCAGTTTCTGCTGAAGCACCCCGATTTATACTCGGCCCTGTGGCACGAATTTCACTGTCAGGCCGTTCATCCAGCAAAGCTTGTCGGTCGGTGGCGGACCGACGATAGATTAGCTCACAATTCTAATCAGCTTGTTATTTCTGGCAGGCGTGTAGAACTCAAGGACTCGGCGGATGTTTCCGAAGAGCTGGACAATCTGCTACAGTACCTGTGATGATTATTAAGAATCGTGACGAGCTTGCGTTCACACCGCTGCGTCGGTTGGCCCTTGATATTTGTGAGGCCGGCATCGGAGCGGTCTTGCCATCGGTTGTTTTGCCCGCCGCTGTTACATACGACACGGGCAGGCAAACTCTTTCAATCAATGGACAGGCCCATCGCATAACGGGCCGTGTCTTTGTGGTGGGTGGCGGAAAAGCGAGCGGTGCCATGGCGGAGACCTTTGAAGGCTTGCTGCCGCAATCACGGATTACGGATGGCGTGGTGACGTGCAAGGGCGGTACCTACATGACCCGCAGAATCAAGGTAGTCGCCGCCGGCCATCCAGTCCCGGATGTACGCGGTGTGCGAGCAACTGCGGATATGCTGGCGCTCAAGGCCGGATATCAGATTGGAGCTGGCGATACGGTGATTTGTCTGCTTTCCGGCGGTGGCTCCGCACTCCTGCCTGCTCCGGCAGAAGGAATCAGCCTTGCCGACAAGCAGTTGTTGACGCAGTTATTACTCGCATCCGGTGTCGAGATAAAGGAAATCAACTCGATACGCAAACACCTCTCGCGGGTGAAGGGTGGCCGGTTGGGACAGCACTTTGCTCCGGCGCAGGTCATCGCTTTGATTATTTCCGATGTTACCGGCAATGACCTGTCAGTGATTGCCTCCGGGCCGGCATATCCCGATCGGACAACATTCGCGGATGCCTTGATGGTCCTCGAGAAGTACCATCTGATGGGCAAGGCCCCTTCGAATGTGATTGCTCATCTCCGCAGCGGTGCTGCGGGCAAAATCACTGAGACCCCGGACCGACTCGACAACTGCCATAACTACATTCTTGCCGACAGCCGTTTGGCGCTGGAAGCGATGCGGCAGAAAGCGGGTGAGCTTGGTCTTGCGGCGCGTATTGTAACAGCGGCGCAAAAGGGAGAGACCGCCGCAGTCGCCAGGCAGAGAGCCCGCGAGATTATTCGAGGCAAATATGGTGGAGACGACGCACTCATTCTCGGCGGTGAAACGACTCCGGTATTGCCGGAGGACCACGGTACAGGCGGCCGCAACCAGCATTTTGTGGGAGTGTCGATGCGGGAGTTGAAGGACTTTGAAGGCGAGTGGGTGGTAGCGAGCCTGGGCACCGATGGCTCCGACTATCTACCGGATGTGGCAGGGGCAATAGCGGATAGCACATCATGGCGGACCGCCGACGAGTTGGGCCTCGATGTCGGGGCATATCTGGAGCGCTATGACAGTCAAACATTACTGAAATCACTGGGGGGATGCTTGGTCATCACGGGAGAGACCGGTACCAACGTCGGCGATGTCGTGCTCTACATTCTCAAACGATAGATTGATGGAGTGCGCGGGGTGCCGATTTTCTAGAAAGGCCAGATGCGCGGAATAAGCAGGACACTCAGCACAAAGAAGACCACGTTCAGCGGCAACCCCACCCTGAAAAAGTCGGTGAACCGGTACCCGCCGGGGGCATAAATCATGGTATTCGTCTGATAGCCGATAGGTGTGGTGAAGCTGGTAGAAGCGGCGAAGGTGATCGCTACCAGGAGAGGACGGGGGTCGATGTTTGCTGCGACGGCAGCAGTAAAGGCAACCGGTGCCAGGATGGCTGCCGTGGCTACGTTGGACATAACCTCGGTCAGGACAGCGGTCAGAATGTAGAGCAACGCCAGAACCACCACCGGCCCATTTCCCGCTACCGGCTGTAACAGGTTGTTCACCATCCATGCTGCGGCGCCGCTTTGCTCCAGTGCTAAGCCCAGTGGTATCATCCCCCCAAGCAGGAAGATTATCTTCCAGTCGATGGCCCTGTAGGCTTCCTCGACGGTCAGGCACCTGGTGACAACCATGGCCACGGCGCCGATGATTGCCGCCAGCATGATGGGAAGAATACTGAGCGTGCTCAGGATGACCACCAGCGACAGCGCCGCCACGGCCATGATGGCCCGGTCCTTGCGCAGGTAGAGCTCCGTCAACTCGTTGGTAACTATAACATTGGGGGAATTCATGATATGGACAAGGTCGTCTTTGTGCCCCAGAAGCAGGACGGTATCATTCTCCTTCAGGTTGATATCAGCCAGAGACTCGCGCAAAGTCCGGTTGCGCCGCTGGATGGCCAGGATACTCAGCCCGTGGCGGTGAAAAAGGGCCGCTTTCTCGATGGTGCGGCCAATCAGGTTCGAACCGGGCGGTATCACAACCTCTGTCAGCTTCATATCATGAGAGCGGAGTTCCTGGTCCTTCACCCGTGCCTCTTTCATGATTTTGAGACCAAAACGGGACTCCATTTGCAGGATCTGCTCGATATTGCCATGGAGCAGCAGGACATCGCCGGGCCTGGTGACGGTACGGCGTGGGCGGGAGACTGCCTTTCCAGCGCGGAACAAATTGGTCAACTCCACCTGCGTCTCCTTCTTCAGCTTGCCTCTCTCCCAGGTCTGGCCGACCAGCGGCGATTTCTCTTGCACCTCTGCCTGCGCCAGGTAATCCGCAAGGCGGAAGCGGTCTACCTGTTCTTCTTCGGCCTTGCGCACCGGCAGGAGGATTCTTCCCACCGTCGCCAGGTATACCATCCCCGCGCCAGTCATGGCCAGACCGAGGGGCAGGAACTCGAAGAAGCCGAATGGTGCCAGGCCCCGCTCGACGCCGATAGAGTTAACGATGAGGTTGGTTGAGGTACCGATCAGGGTACACACTCCGCCGAACTGACTGGCAAAAGAGAGCGGCATGAGCACGCGGGATGGGGCGGTCTTGCGGCTGCGTGCCAGCACCATGGCCACGGGGATGAATATGGCCACTACGGCCGTGTTGATGAGGAAGGCTGAAAGCGCCGCCGCTGTCAGGGCGATGACCATGATAAGACGCATCTCGGTCTTGCCGGCCAGACGGTCGATGTGACGGGCCGCCCATTCCACCAGCCCGGTGCGCACCAGGCCGGTGCTTATGACGAACATGGCTGCGATAGTGATGGTGGCCTGGCTGGTGAAGCCGGCAACCGTTTGCTCTGGAGTGATGAGGCCGAAGACAAAGAGGGCCACCAGGACGCAGATGGCGACGCCGTCGATTCGGAACTTGCCCCAGATGAAGAATGCCATCGCCGCCACGACGATGACACCTACAAGCATCATATTCGGGTCAGGCATATATAGTATTATACCTTGTGGCGGCAGTATTTTGGCTCGTAACGGTCGTCACCGCATAACCGCCGGGACATAAGGCGGCAGGTTGGGAAGACTGCTGTAACCTGATAAGAACAGCGTTATGAACAAAGAGGTCGGCTCAGTGCTGCTTCCGGCGCTCTACCCGGCGGGATTACCTCGACTTACTCCAAGGCCTCTCTGTTATTTGCTTTCCAGAAAGGCAATCCTCTGTGCTACTGCCTGTCTGGCCTGAGTGCGAGACCCGGCCTTAATGAGGTCCCTCGCCAGCTTGTCATCGCCTATCACATCTCTGACCCAGTTGGAGAAATCGCTTCGCCCTTCACCCGAATGGTAGCGGAAACCCTCGTCACTCATGTCATTCAGGGCTTTTTCCAGCTCCCCGAGGTTCTTGACAAATCTGCCATCACTGCACCAGAAGCGTTTCTCGTCCGGCACATCCCCCAGGCGCCTGTTTGCCTCTTCCTTGCTGATCCTGACAATCTTGGCCATATTCACCCACCTCCTGGCTTGATACTATATGTACATTATACCACGGAAATTCCCGAACCAGAATCAAAACGAGTCGCGGAATATAAGGGAGACCATATGCTATCTAATCACCGCTACAGTGCCTATGCCAGCTTTATATCTGAGTGCGTGTTTACTTCCTTGAGAAACTGCAACAGGATTCTACTCCTCAAGTCGTTGCGACCCCGCAATGGAGCCACGAACTTGCCCTTGATCCAGACGTGCTGCGGTTCAATATGGATGAGGACCCGAGGGTCGTTCCTGGCCTCGTTCAAAAATTGGGGATAGCCATTCTGGAATATCTGGCCGGCCTCTTTCACATAGGCTTTGTCCTGGCTCTTTAAGATACCCTCCAGGAGCTTGGTGGCTTTCTCCACGTTACTGTCCGTGGTGATGGGGATACGGACTTCGTCAAACATATAGTCGGAGGAAATAGCCTCGGCTTGCACCGAATAGTCCTTCGAGTAATTCAATACAGGCTGGTCCAGAACCAGCATGTTGGGCAGATGCAGTAGCCTGCCCGTGAGCTCGCCTCCCAGCTTTTCGTCTTCTCCGACCTCCTCCAGAGTAGTATGGAGTAGGCCCACCCGCCGTACATCGCCCTTTATGTTAGCAATGCGAATCCTGTCTCCTATGCCATAAAGGCCGGAGAAGGTGATGGCAAAGTAAGCTAGAAAACTGGCGGTGTATTTCTGCAAGGCCAAAGCGAGCCCCAAAGCGATAATGGGCACCCATATAGCTATCTGAGGCACGTGTATCGCTGCCACCGCCGTAGCCACCGCCAGGGCCGCAACCACCACAAAAATCACTATTGCTATAAATAGCCTTGTGTTGCGTGTCTTTTGCTGACTCATGACTATTCTGGTCACCATTGAAACTGCCGTCACTTGAGAAAGGCCCGGGCTGGTCTCAGTGTATTAAAGCTTAGCCTTTGGCAGCTTGACCGCATCTCCACCTTGCGGCCGCCAGTTGCGCGGGCGGTGGCCTATTCTTCATTCAGATATCAGGGGTGGGAGTTTTACCTATCCCACCCCTGAATCCCTTGACTATGGCTTACTTACCTTTTGGGTGTGCCAGGCTTGGGTGTGCCGGGCTTGGCTGGACCGGGCTTGCTCGGGCCGACGGGCTTGTTCTGCACCTTGGGTCACCTCCTTTTTTGAAGATTAGATACAGGACTTGCATTTCTATTATGTAAATGGTATTATGAACCCTCAAACACCATGCCTAACTCATGATACATAAATAGTGAACTATGAATCATGGTTAATATTACAATGTTAGAATGCTGTTTGTCAAGACCTTTTGGCGGGAAATTTGAAGAATCTGACGGGAGTTTTTGCACAGGAGGTGGAATATGCCGGAGTGGACATTTCTCACCAATCATGGAATGGTGCTGAGCTATATCGCTCGCCACCCCCGGATAACCGCCCGCGACCTGGCTAATGCTATCGGCATCACAGAAAGGGCGACGCGGAAGATAATCGCCGACCTGCTGGACAGCGGATACATAGATAAGAAACGAGAGGGACGGCGCAATCGCTACCGGGTCAACCCCGACCTTGTTCTGCGCCATCCCGTCCATAGTGAAACCGCTGTGGGAGACCTGCTGGAGGCGCTAGGTTGGAAGAGGCGGGGACGTGCTCCCAAGCAGCAGAATAATCAATAATCACAAATACAGGGAATGATGCCCATCCTCTTACACCAAAGCTTCTATGGCTCAGTTGTTCTGAACGGGCCGAGATTTGGTTTAGGAACCTTTTTGACCGGTCGGCGGAGTGTCTTGGTAAGCCACAGATGCTGGCGGCTGGCAGAAAAGCCGATGGCCTTGAAGAAAGCAATAGCTCCCCTGTTGTGAGCTTCGGTATCGGCTATGATCATTCTCACTCCATCCTCCCTGAACCTGTCCTCCAACCTCCCGTAGAGTCGAAGGCCTAAGTTCGTCCTCTGGAAAGCCTCGTCCACCCCTATCCAGCTCAGGTATCCGTACTTTCTCCAGGCGGTGGCTTCTTTTTCAATGGTGGTTGCCAGTATGAAACCAACGACTCTTCCTTCCGTCTCGCCCACCAGGCAATAATCCGGGTCAGAAGTAAAATGGCCGGTTACTTCGTAGGCATCCCAGGTACGGTAGAGAATGGGGAATTCTTCGCTGGTGAAGAGCTTCTCCCCCAGATGGTAAACGGGACCAATATCATCTATCTCCATCTGCCGGATGTCTACCTCGGACTTTTTTCTATCGTGGTGCGTGTCTCCCGATTGCACAAGTTCCTCCTTTCAATTCACGTATATTGACGAGCTTCTGTTCGCTCCGCCTTGTTGCCGGAGATAATGCAGGGTTGCAACCTCGCCACCCAATCCTCGAGCACTGCCTTGAAGCGCTCTCTATTTCTGCGGTGGCCTTACCACGAGCACCGATGGCCTGGCATATCTGGCTATACGCTGAGCCACGCTACCGAGCAGGAAACCGCGAACTCCGGTAAGACCTTTGGCGCCGAGAGCAATCAAGTCCGCATTGTGTCGGGCGGCCTCGCGCAGGATCTCCTGAGAAGGGTCACCGCGAGCAACGAGGGCTGAGACCTTGTATCCGCCTTTGCCAAACTGGCTTTTCGCCTCTGTCATCAACCGCTGAGCGGCCTCCTCTTCAGCTTTCTGAAGCCCGGCAATTATTTGCCGATCGCGTTCTAAGTCTGAGGTGTATGCCCTGACAAATGCTGCGGCAAAAGCTTGCACCACGGTCAGGAGCAGGACTTCCGTATGGCGTGGAAGCGGCATTCGCAGCAAGAACTGCACCGCTTCATGAGAGTGTTTCGACCCGTCGAAGGGCACCAGCACTCTATCGATAGCTTTGCTTTCTTTCTTAGCTACCAGCACGCTACACGGTGAGTATTTAATCACCTTATGGGCAACGTTGCCTAACAGGAACTCCGGGGCATCGCCTGTGCCCTTGAACCCTATCACAGCAAGGTCTGCCCGAATGCTGCGACACGTCTTTATAATCTCATCGGCA
This sequence comes from Dehalococcoidia bacterium, assembly GCA_046483735.1. GTDB lineage: Bacteria > Chloroflexota > Dehalococcoidia > GIF9 > AB-539-J10 > RBG-13-51-36. Next base: position 1,608 of record JAWOCP010000015.1, on the reverse strand, counting down.
GGGCTCCCTCTACGGACTACGGTCTCGACTCTCAGCCCCCGGGCGCCGAGCGTCTTCGAGGGTTTGGCAAGTAACTCCAATGCTCTTTCCTCCTCCGCTTTCCGTATCTGAGTTTTCAGCGCAGCAGAGCGCCCCAGGAGGTTAGCTAGAGTATGACCGCCCAGAAAGACATGCTCCGGAATCACAGTCAGAAGCGTTGCCTCAGCTTTCCTCCCTATTTTCAGAGCACCGACTACACCCACGGCGGCTTCAGAATAGCGAGAGCCATCAACGGCCAGAAGAATCTTCATTCTAACCTCCTTTCATGCCCGGAATCATAATCTCAGAACCGGGTTCGATGCCCTGCGGTTCAGATGCCAGAGCCATATCCCTCGCTCGGTATCTTTAGACCCATCTCTTCCTCTTGAAGTAGATTACCAGAGAGATACCTATCACTGCCATTACAATCAAGATGCCGAAGTAGCCGTACCGCCACTCCAGTTCCGGCATGTTGGCGAAGTTCATGCCGTAGATGCCGGCGATGAAGGTCAGAGGAATGAAGATGGTGGCTATGAGTGTCAACACCTTCATCACCTCATTCATCCGATTGGACACCGAAGAAAGGTAGGTACTGAGGGCGCTCTCAGTCATGTCTCTGAGACCGCGAACGAGCATCTCAATGCGCACCAGATGGTCATAGATGTTGCGGTAATATATTTGAGCCCGCTCGGTTATGAAGGCATATTCGCCGCGGCTGAGCCCGTTCACTATTTCACGCTGGGGCAATATGACCCGCATCAACGCCAGTATACTGCGCTGGAGCTGCATAATGGATGACAGTGTTTCTCGCTTCGGCTCGTGAAGTGCCTCAGCTTCGACAGCGGCACTCTGTTCATCTATCTCATCTATAGTGGGCATGAAATTGTCCACCATGGCATCTATGATATCGTGAGCCAGGAAATCAGCTCCCCTGCGCATAGGGCGTCCGCTCTTACGGACCTGGTCCAACGCAGAGGAAATCGACCTCATCGGCACATCGTGAGTGGTGACAACGTAGTTTTTGCCCAGAAAGAAGGCGAGTTCTGTAGTCTCCACCACCTCAGACTCGATGTGGTAATTTATGCCGTGGACGATAACAAATAGGTGGTCTTCAAACTCATCTATCTTGGGTGGATGTATGTTCTTGCTCATGCAGTCTGCCACTGCCAGGGGATGGAAAGAGAACACATTCGATAGCAGTTCGGCATCCTCGTTCGTCATATTCTCCATATCGACCCAGAGCAGCCCCTCCCCGCTTGCCAGGAAATCCCTGATTTGTTCTGTGGTCAGCTTGTCCAGTAGTCTCCCATCGGGTGTTAGATAGAAAGCACACTGTATCATTGTCGCCTCCTTGAATGCTGCAAGAGTTGCCCGGTAATAAATACTATCAGAAACCCTGAGAACCCTGGCAATTGCCCCTCCAGCAATCTGGCATCCATTACGGCCCGCAAAGAATGAAGTTGTTCATATGATAGCATAACCCATATCCTGCTATAATAGGCGGAACTACGTTGGCTAACGGGAAACTACCTGAGCGCATAGGCAGATTAGAGGAGCTGGCTTATAACCTGTGGTGGAGCTGGCACCCTC
>JAWOCP010000150.1:0-10775 GCA_046483735.1 Dehalococcoidia bacterium | reverse complement strand
CCATCAAGCATCTGCACCCTGATAATGGCAGTGAATTCTTCAATGACCACCTCATCCGTTACTTCGGCGAGAAGACCACAGGGCTATGCCTGAGCCGCAGCCGCCCCTACCGGAAGAACGACAACCGGTTCGTGGAGCAGAAGAACAGCACCCTGGTACGGGCATATGTTGGATATGAGCGGTTGGATAATAGCGCTCAGTGCGCTGCCCTCAACGCCCTTTACGACCAGCTCTGGGTATACTACAACCTTTTCCAGCCCGTGATGCACATGGTGGGCAAGGAAGTGGTAGATGGCAAGCTCCGCCGGAAGCACGACAGTGCGAAGACGCCATACCAGCGCCTCCTGACCTGCAAGGTACTTCCCCCTGAACAGGAGGCGAGACTGGCCAATCTCTATGCTAAGACAAACCCTCGCCAATTACGCAGACAGATCTACGCAGCAGTGCAACAACTCTGGGAATACCCTCAGGCCGATACAACAACCAGAAAGGAGGCGGTATTAGCCCGGTAACATTTCTAAATGAGTGAACAACCTCTGTTCGGTAACATTATTGTATGAGTTGACACGCCCCCCTTGAAATGCTTGACAGTGTGAGAAGGGTGATATAATATGAACATAAGACCTATGTCTCATAGAGGAGACCATGATTTCATTTAACGCAAAGCTTAATTAAGAGGTAACTGATGGATAAGATCAATGTAATGGTAATCGATGAGCAGGAGTTTTTTCGAACAGGGGTGCGACAGGCGCTGGCTTCACAACCCGACATGGAGGTTCTGGAATGCGACCCCAACCAGGATACATTCGAGATGATTGAAGCCAGTCTCCCCGATGTTGTTCTGCTGGGGTCCGACCTGGCCAGTCTCAGCGGGATTGAGCTGGGTAGAAAAATCGCACAGCACTTCCCGAATACCAAGGTGATAGTGCTGAGCCCCGACCCTGATGACACTGAGCTTTTCGAGGTTATCAAGACGGCAGCCGTAGCCTGCTTGAATAAGAAGACCAGTACCGAGGAACTGGCCGGCACTATCAGGCGTGCCCGCGCTGGTGAGTACCCCATAAATGAAAGCGTAATGACCAGGCCCATGGTTGCCAAGCAGGTATTGAACCAGTTTCGAGGTTTGAGGAGAACGATGGAAGGCATAGTTGCTCCTCTTACCAACAGAGAAACGCAGATTCTGACCTACATTGCCGAAGGCAACTCAAACAAAGAAATCGCCTATATTCTGGAAATAAGCGAACAGACGATTAAGAACCACGTCAGCGCTATCCTTCGTAAGCTAAATGCCAATGACAGGGCACACGCTGTTGCTCTGGCCCTGCGCAGCGGCTGGATTACGCCCGAACAGAAATCGTAATTCAGCCATAGGGCGAGGCTAGAATCGCACTCATCTCCAGAAATCTTCAGGTCACAATCTGGCGGGCGTGAGGAGTTGGCCAGGTTGTGGCTCTGGTTCCCCGACCGTTCCGACTGTCCCTATTCTAGAAACACCGAAGCTCAAATAACTGGAGTTGCCCGGCCCTGACTCTGCTACCAGTACGGACGGCCTATTGACACCAGACATTGATCCCACTATATTGGGGTATGTAATCACCCGGCCTATCGGGTGGGTGTGCTATGACTACAGGTGACGCCGGTGAAAAGTGACATTGTTGACAACCTTGACATTAGTCAGGTGGAGAATTACACTGTGAGCCAGTCGTCAGGAGTCGGTGCTATGGTGCAGCAAACACAAATTAGTGCGGAGCTACAGACCCGTATCAGGGAATACCTGGAGGGGAGGGGATATGAAGTAACCGAAGGGGCCGAGCTCGTCGGAAAATCAAACGTTGCCCACACGTTTGATATGCTGGGTAACATAGACGACGGTTTTAACAGCTACGTTCTTGCTGTATGCATCACGTCTGGTGGGGAGAAGAACACGGAAGTGGAGGAAATCTATCACTTCGCCAACAAAGCCTACGATTGCGGCATCATGGACCGGGTTATCGTTGCCGCCCCCGAGCTCAGTCCGGAGGCCAAGCAATTGGCTCGCAAGCAGCGGATAAAGGTCATCGATGGGGAGCTGGTGGAGAAGCTATCCAACACTAAGCCCGTGGCGTTGGTCAAACCCGGAGAACCCCTCGAGTTTTCCACCAAGGAGGAACTGGTCAGAGCTCTGATAGACCTCGGTTATAGCGTGCAGGAGAAGGCCAGGACCAAAGGGAAGTCGGGAGTTGAATATACCTTTGATATACTCGCTCATGCCAATAGCGGTCAGGTCAGTCATGTCCTGGGCATAGACTTCCTGAGCGCAGAGAAGGAAGTAAATCTGGAACAGGTGACCCTGTTTGACACCAAGGCCTACGATGCCGAAACCGACGGCAAGGTCATCGTCGTGTGGCCGGGCATTAGCCCCGAGGCAAGGCAGTTTGCCAGGCACCAGAGGATAAGAGTCTTCGAGTTACGTAAGAAGCCTGTGTCTGAAGAAGAGGCAGAGGCTGAATCGAAGCGTCCGCGGGCGACGGGACAATCAACCAAATTGGCGAAGCCGCTTACAAGGCTCAGTAAACAGCCGCCGCAGCCCGAGGCATTGCAGCTTATTCCTGAGGTAATCGCCAGAAAATACAATGCCGTACCCCTGGCGATATCCGGCAAGACGCTGGAAGTGGCCATGGCCGACCCGTCGGATATCTTTGCCCTCGAGGCTTTCGCAGCCCACAGCCGCATGAGGATCAGGCCTATAGCTGCCAACTCCAAAGAAATCAGGGATGCTATCGACCTCAACTATAAGGGCTATGGCGAGATTGAAAAGCAGATTTCGCGCATCTCTATTCCGGCCGAAGCAAGCGATGAAAAGATTGCCCTCACCGCCGCTATGGATACGCCGCTGGTCCAGGCGCTCAACCTCATAATCGAAGAGGCGGTCAAAGCGCGTTCATCCGACATTCACATTGAATCGGAAGAGGAGAGGGTGAGAGTGCGCTACCGTATAGACGGCACTCTGCACGACATGATGTCTCTACCTGTAAGCGTGCATCGGGCGCTCATTTCGCGAATCAAAATCCTCGGTGAGATGAATATTGCCGACCATCTCCGTCCTCAAGACGGGCAGTTTACCGCTCAGGCCAAGGGACGGGAAATAGACGTCAGAGTCGCCACCGCTCCCACCGTCCAGGGCGAGACGGCAGTGCTGCGACTCCTGGACAAGTCGATGGCTACCCTGGGCTTGGCAGAGCTCGGCCTGCGACCGGATGGCCTGGCCAAGATTGAAGGCCTGCTCAGAATTCCCTACGGCATGCTTCTGGTCAGCGGTCCCACGGGAGCCGGCAAGACCACCACTCTCTATGCCTCGATCAACTCTCTTGACACCCTGGGGCGCAACATCATCACTATCGAGGACCCTGCCGAGTACCGCTTTGAGTCTATTAACCAGATTCAGGTAAACAACCAGGCCGGCATCACCTTTGCCAGCGGCCTGAGGTCCATACTCCGTCTCGACCCGGATGTGATACTGGTCGGAGAGATACGCGATGCCGAGACGGCCAACATAGCTGTTCAGGCGGCCTTGACCGGCCACCTGCTGCTGTCTTCTATCCACGCTAACGATGTCGGCGGCGTGCTCTCCCGTCTCCATGACCTGAAGGTGGAGCCCTTCTTGATAGCTTCGGCGGTTATCGGCGTCATCGCTCAACGAATGGTACGCCGCGTTTGTCCCGACTGTAGCCATCTCATCGAGGCTCCGGCAGTGGAGCAGATGGCCTACGAAAAGGAGATGGGCGAGAAGCAGACGAAATTCCTCTACGGCACCGGTTGTAAGTCCTGCGCTTATTCCGGTTACCGGGGCCGGACCGGAATCTTTGAAATACTGACCATGAGCGATGAGATAGGAACGCTGGTCTGTAACCGGGCCAGCAGCAGTGTTATCCGAGGTCGGGCGTTTGAAGAAGGCATGACTTCTATGATGAACGACGGCATGCACAAGGTGAAGGAAGGCATTACCACTCCCGCTGAGGTACTGCGTAATGCCTACACCGCAGCCTAGCCTCTTGGAGGTTTTGAAGTGATTTGCAGAAATTGTGACACAAAAGTCATTCCGAGGCACTTCCTTCCTGTCATTGCGAGGCACGACAGTGACGAAGCAATCTCAGAGGGGTGGGGATTGCCACGCCCCGACTTCGTCGGAGCTCGCAATGACCAGAGATTTATATAGGAGGCTGCAAATGGATTTTGCTTATGTAGCTTACACGGAAGACAGGAGGCTGGTCAGGGGCAAGGTCTCGGCCAGCAATGAGGAGACGGCCAACGATTTGCTGGCATATGGCGGCTACCGCGTGGTCAGCCTGAAATCGGCAACGCCCCTAATCGACAAGGAGAAGCTGCTGGCCAGGTTCCACCGCATCAAGCCGGCGGAAATAGTCATGTTTTCCCGCCAGCTCGCCTTGCTCCTTGAATCGGGCACAGATATCGTTACTTCGTTGGACCTGTTGCAGGACCAGATAGATAATCAAACCTTGAAGAATTCAGTTGCTCAGGTCGCCTCGGATATCCGCGGTGGCAGTTCGTTATCGACAGCGCTCAGCAAGCACCCCCGAGCTTTCTCCCAGATGTACCACCGGGCAATAGCCGCCGGCGAACAGGGGGGCAATCTGGAAATCGTGCTCAGGCAGATGGCCGACCACATGGAGAAGGCCGTTGTCACCGAAAAGAAGATCAAGGGCGCCCTTACCTATCCCTTTATCGTGGTTATCGTCGCTGTCGTTGTCGTGGGAATACTGGTTACCTTTGTGTTGCCTACCTTCACCGAGCTTTACTCCGGGTTCGGGGTTGAGTTGCCTCTGCCCACGAGAATCCTCATGGCCGTTGCGGATTGGGCCAGTGCCTACGGCGTCTATGCCATGCTGGGGTTTATTGTAGCCGTCGCCGCCGCCTATGGCTACATCAAGACCCCGGCCGGGAAATACCGCTGGGATAGGGCGCTGCTTCGTTTCCCCGTCATCGGGCGTATTATCCACCTCAGTGAGCTTGCCCGCTGCTGCCGCACCATGTCGTTGCTATTGAGGGTCGGCCTGCCTTTGCCGGAAGTCGTGTCCATGACCATCCACGGCAGCACCAACAAGATTGTCATTGAGAATCTGACCGAAGTCCAGCAGGAGTTAATCAGGGGTGAGGGCTTGAGTCGCCCCATGGGCAAGAGAAAGCTCTTCCTGCCCCTGATGACGCAGATGGTCAAGGTCGGCGAGGAGACCGGAAGCCTTGACAACACTCTGCTGACGGTCGCCGACAGCTTTGAGGTCGAGGCCGGCGACAAGACCACCGCGGCCATAGCCCTCATCCAGCCCATGATGACCATAGTCCTCGGCGGACTGATTGGTTTCATCATCCTGGGCATGATTTCGGCCATGTACTCTATCTACGGCTCGCTCTAGGGACATAAGCAGAGTTATACATGAAGAATCTGAGACTGGGTAACAAAATAAGGAAAGCCCTCCGGGGCAACTCAAAGGGTCTGACCCTTGTCGAAATCGTGATCGCCATGGCTCTCATGGCTATCATCGGCGTGGCCTTGCTGGGTGGCTTGTCCAACGCCATGTTCAGTCTTCATATCGCTGACGTGCGCACCACCGCCGAGAGCTTGGCCCGCAGCGAGATGGAGTACCACAAGGGCAGGGGCTATGGTGCTGAGATTGATGAGTACAGCGATCCGCCGGGCTATGAAGGCTACTATACTGTTAGAGCGACGCTGACTGGCTTGGCGGACGGCCTTGAGGAGATAGAGCTTACTGTCATTCACCACGAGAGGGGCGAAATAGTCACTCTGGTGGGCTACAGGGCAAAGCGAAATGTCTGACAGATTACGGTTGCTACACGAAGACCAGAGGGGCCTGACCCTCGTTGAGCTATTGATAGCCATCGTTCTGGCCGGGATTGTCACCGCCGGCATTACCATGACCGTCGGCCACCTGTTCACCGCCAGCACGCGCACTTCTTACCACATGACCGCCGTGCGCCAGGTGCAGAGCGCCGGCTACTGGGTCAGCAAGGATACGTTGCAGGCGCAGCCCAGCAAGGTGGACCCATCGGGTGGGGACTTTCTAGTTTTGGGCTGGACCGACTGGGGGGGGTTGGAGAATGAGGTTGTTTATACAATAGAAGATGGCAAACTCAAGCGGCGCCACACTGTTGGCGATGAAGCTCCAACGGTGAGTTTTGTCGCCCACCACATCGTGCCTGGTGAGACCACTTTTGTTCCCAGTGGCAGTGCATTTATCTTTACGGTAACCGCCAATGTGAGTGGGCAGGAGGAGACGAGGAAATACGAAGTCAAGCCCAGGCCGGACTGATAGTAGCCGACCTGGCATTCTGCGCTCTTATCACCCCCGAAGTTTGAAGCTCCGATGCAATCGGGGCCCTTTCATTTTTTGGAACCTCAACCAACGAGGAGTGAAGGAATCCCTTCCTTCACTCCATTCTGTAGTTGCCCCCATGAAATCGGCGCGATTTTCCCTCTCTTAAGATACCACCCTCGTCATTGCCAGCCCCGACCTGTCGGGACGAAGCAATCTCAATGTCAAATCCCAAATTCGAAGTCCGAAATCCTGAATAATATCAAAGCCCAAAATACAAATGACCGAAACAGTTTAGAGCTTTGTCCCGATGAAGTACTCTCTCCCCCTCGAGGGAGGGAGCTAGAGTGAGGGGGTATATTGACGTCACCCTCACCTTAATCCTCTCCCATCAAGGGAGAGGAAATCTGACCGCTGATAGCTGATAGCTTTTCTCTCTCCCCCTCGAGGGAGAGAGTTAGAGTGAGGGGGAAACTGAACGCTGACCGCTGACCGCTGCCCACTGACAGCTGAAAGCTCTCACTACGCCTCGAGACCAGATACCAATGCTCAAAACAGGCGTCCCCTGCAATTCACTTGTTAGCTACGGCGAGGCGGTAGGATTCTTCTCTCGGGATGGACTCACCATCTTCCTTCAAACACTCAAGGTGGAGCTGCACAGCTTCCTCAATATTAGCTAACGCCTCCTCCTTGTTTTTGCCCTGGGAAACACAGCCCGGTAGAGCAGGTACCTCTGCCCAGTAGCCACTATATTCGTCATCCCAGTGCAAGATCACCGTATATTCGATAGCCTCCATTGATTACCTCCCTAAAAGCTCTAAGAATTCCTCCGTGGTTAAACCGGCTTTCTTTATTTCATTCGCTAGTAATCCCACGCTCAATTCGCTATGAAGTGGTATCGTCAGCCGACTACTGCCGGTCTTAACGAGATTCACATGGCTGCCTTTACGCTTTCTCTGGCGATAGCCAAACTTCTCAAAGGCTTTGATAGCTTCTTGCCCGCTTACGCCTCTGAGTTTTCTTCCCATCCTGACTGGTAGTATATCCAGACGTGGGCAAATTGTAAAGAAACGGCGGGGAAACTGATAGCTGAAAGCCGATAGCCGACCGCTTGGGTCTGTAGTGCGACCCTTCAGGGTCGTGCCGTTTCTTTACGCACGAGGCTAAAGCCTCGCACTACGTTTGCTGATAGCTGATAGCTTTTCTCTCTCCCCTCGAGGGAGAGAGTTAGAGTGAGGGGGAAACTGACCGCCGACTGCTGACCGCTCTTCTCTCTCCCCTCGAGGGAGAGAGTTAGAGTGAGGGGGTATATTGACGTCACCCTCACCTTAATCCTCTCCCGTCAAGGGAGAGGAGATCTGAAAGCTGAAAGCTGATAGCTGATCGCTGATCGCTGACTGCTAGATATTTCCAAAAGTACCGGGCAAGGCGAGGGATTTTCCGATTTCCAGCGACTAGTACTATAGACGAAGGTAATAGGTCATTCATGCTATGAAAAGATTCGACAGCCACGAAAAGCGACCTGCAATCTTTCCCCATTCGGTGTTTGCGAGCCCCGACGTGTCGGGGCGAAGCAATCTTCTGGGCGGCACAAGACTGCCGTGTTCCGAATTGGCGTGGCTGGCAATCACAATGGGGATGTATCAGTTGACAATGAAAAACAGTCGAGCTACACTGATAAACTAAGGTACTGGTATCCAGTACCATTGGATGGTGGAACCATGAAAACTATGTTGAGGGCATTAACAAGAGATGAAAAGGGTGGGGCATTTGTCCTGACCCTGGTCCTGCTCCTTGTCGGCGGGCTTATCATGGCCTCCCTGCTGGCCCATATGGGTACCGGCCAACTCGCCGGGCAGGTCCACGAGAACAAGATGTATGAGTTCTACGCCGCCGATGCCGGGATTGAGGAGGCTTTGTGGTGTCTACTGAGCGACGAAAGGCTGGGAACGAAGTTCTATCCTGGCTACACACCCTTTGACCCCGATTGGACTGTTGATAGCATCACCTGGCCCCAGGCCTTCTTCTTCGACGACCCCGTGAACAATAAGGAGGTCGAGGTCTTCGTTGACCGCATCTGGCTCCTGGATGGTCTTCTCGGCCTGCCCTCGTCGCAACCGCCCGGGGGCAACACGGCGAACGCCAATGACCGCTACCGCGTCATAGGCGCGCTCAGCGTTGACGAGAACCTCACTTATATTCTGGACATTACTACAGAGGAGGATGCGGATGCGCATGTGGACCATATTGGGGTCTGGCTGCCTCCCGGATATGTCTATGTGGTGGGCTCAACACAGATCAATGGTGTTCCCATAGATGACCATCACCTGGTGACTGAGCCACAATCTATGCCCCATCTCAGCGGCACCGCTCTGATTTGGACCTTCGAGGGCGAGTCCTTCTCAGAACTCTCCGGCGTAGCCCCTGATCCGGAGGGAGGGTGTATGCCCGGCAAGAGCTTCCCCCACACATTGAGGTTGTCCTTCGACTACGATTACCCGTCCGACGAAGATAGGCAGGCCACGGGGTTCTTCCCGTGGATATCATTCGATGCAATGGCCCATATCGCATGGGACAGCGAGGCAGGCATGTTCCAAATCCGGTCCCGGGCAGCAGACGACATCAGCGACCCCGATGAGAAGGGCACTACCATCGAGACCTATAGTCCAAGAAGCGTGAGGCGCTACACCACGGGCGCCGGCGGCGCCGCATCGTCTGTTCAGGGTGACTTCATAGCTATCGGTAATAGCCTGATGACCAGCGCCTGGCACACTATGGGTGGCACTAGCTGCTCGAACTACTACGACCCGGTAACTGACCCGGATTATACAGGAACGTACTACATTGACACCTGTCGCAATGTTCGTGGCTCTCTATGGGACGAGAGCAGCGCGACCATCGGCGGCGATGCCGTGCCCGCAGATGCCCGGATCGAGAGGGCTTACCTGTACTGGACGGCCTGGTGGTGGGACGATGAAGCTCCCGGTGGGGCAACCCTGAACGGCGGGGCCGATACCGAGGTAATACTGAAGGTTAACGACCAATATGTGGGTCCCGACGGCACTGGTGGCACTGTGGTTGCCGACGTATCGCACGTAGTTCCGATACCTGAGATCTTGCCTGGCTACCAGTATTCCTGCTTTGCCGATGTCACAGGCCTGGTCAAGGAGAAGACCACTGACGTCATCGGCACCAGGTTCACAGTAGGCGGAGTGGCCGCCGTCCCGGCAACGCACTCTGACAGCAGTAACCTCTGGCTGCAGGCGGCCAACGCCGGCTGGTCCATGGTCATCATCTACTCCAGCGCGGAGAAGGAGTCGCACCAGATCTACCTCTACCACGACATGCCAGTCGGCCTGCGCAATGCCAGTGCTGAGTTCACGGTGGCCGGCTTCCGGGCACCCGACCTCGGCGAAGGCGACATCTCGGCAAGGGTTGCAGTGTTCGTCGCCGAGGGCGACGCCCATATCACGCCCGAATACATGCGGTTCAAAGGACAGCAGTCTGCCGACTTTCACTACTTGGGAGACGACTACTCGGGCGCTCCCAACCCGTGGAACAACGTGTTCAATGCGTACTCAACTGCTGTGGGTTTCACGCCGTCCGACCTGCCCGGACAGGCTTCGGGCCAGATCTCAGGAGTGGATATTGATTCGTACACAGCGGACAAGAATGGCGTACCGCTGTCCGACATAGTGCAGCCTCTGGACACCAACGCAACGATCAGGCTGACCACCAGCAACGATTACATCGTTCTCGTGTACGTGGTCTTCTCGGTGCGTAGCACACTGGCGCCTTCACCAGAGGGATTTCACGTGGGTGCCATGACATTCGATATTCAGTAGCGGAAACAGAATGCCCGTGATGATTCATGCTGCATATCGAGTGGGGGCTGAGGTCAGGTAGTACCTTGCCCCTATTACGGAAGGGCGATTCACGCGTGACGGTGTCGTGATACACTGGCAACCTGTCTTAGCCAATACAGAAATCATGGCTGCCCTGTGGAAACCGGACTCAACTTGGTGGCTCCGGAAGGACGCCAGCCAGGTATGGCTAACCTGGCCCACGGCTGAACAGCTTTCCGGCTACTACTTCAGGGATGTAGAGCACCTGGACCCTTATCCTCACGGCAGCATAGACATTTGCCCATTCTCATAGATTGCTTCGCCCGAAGCGTCGGAGCTCGGAATGACACCCCCTCCCTGTCTTTGCGAGGGGCGCCAGCCCCGAAGCAATCCCTCCCCACACCGGGATTGCCATTGCCCGGATAAGAGCTGTCAGCGGTCAGGAGATAACCCCCTTTTTCCCCCTATTTTAAGGGGGAGATTTGACTTCCCCCTCGTCGTTGCGAGGACCCCGGTCACACTCCCCCAGGTCAAGGAAGTCTTGTCAAATGTTGTGGAAATTCCTTCCAGCATCTTTTTCCGTTAGCTCCTTGCTCCTACC
>JAWOCP010000122.1:0-3147 GCA_046483735.1 Dehalococcoidia bacterium | reverse complement strand
CGACTTCGTCGCCGACTTGAGCAAAAAGGCGAGCGCTGAGGAAGTCAACGATGCCTTTCGCAAGGCTGCTGAGGGAGAGCTTAAGGGAATCCTGGAATATTGTGACGAGCCACTGGTGAGCTCGGACTTTAAGGGCAATCCAGCCAGTGCTATCTTCGATGCTCCAAGCACCATGGTCATCGACGGCAACTTCATAAAGGTGTTAGCTTGGTACGATAACGAGTGGGGTTATAGCTGTCGTCTTGCCGACCTTGCTGCCTATGTCGTTGGAAAATGAACGTCAGCGTGTGCCGAATTGAGCTCCGCCTACCCGAGAACCAATCTCTTAAAGGTAAGAGGCAGGTGATCAAGTCCATCATCGCACGCCTCCAGAACAGGTACAAGGTTTCCGTGGCTGAGGTGGATAACCAGAATTTGTGGCAATTGGCCACCCTGGGCATAGCTTGCGTGAGCAACCACAGGAGACATGCCGAGGAGACTTTGTCCAATGTGGTAAGGTTCATTGTCCAGAACTACCCCGATTTAGAGCTACTGGAGTCGGAAATAGAAACCTTTCCTTGATGGATGCTGCTGCCTTTCTCGACTACCTTCTCGACCTGACCGAATGTCGGCAGCAGGTCGTCCACATTGAACGTATTCCTCCCCAAGATGCCACCCCCGGTAAACTGGATGCCTCCCTCCACCCCGACCTCCAAGCATGTCTCGAATCCCTGGGTATATCGACTCTCTATAGCCATCAGGCGAAGGTAGTGAATGCCATCTTCGGCGGGGAAAACGTCATAATTGCCACGCCCAGCGCCAGCGGCAAGACCCTGTGCTACCACCTGCCTACTCTTGATGCGCTCATACGTGACAGGAATAGCCGTTGCCTTTATATCTTCCCCACAAAAGCCCTGGCCCAGGACCAGCTACGCAGCTTAAAACAAGTCGCTCATCACCTGTCATTGCGAGCCCCGACAAGTCTCTCCCTGTCATTGCGAGCCCCGACAAGTCGGGGCGAAGCAATCTCTCCAGAAGCTGTCGCTACCTTTGATGGTGATACACCACGGAACGAGAGAGCAAGCATCAGAAGACGGGCCAGGATAGTGCTTACCAACCCGGATATGCTCCATCTGGGCATCTTGCCCAACCACCAATCATGGTCCGGATTGCTGCGCAACCTTAAATATGTCGTAATAGATGAGACTCATGTCTATCGAGGCGTTTTCGGCTCTCATGTAGCCAATGTCCTGCGCAGATTGCGGCGGCTTTGCTCTTCTTATGGCTCCAATCCCCAGTTCATATGCAGCTCGGCAACCATCGCCAATCCCGAAGAGCACGCTCGAAATATCGTTGGCCTGCCCTTTGCAGCCATTGTCGAAGACGGCTCACCACACGGCGAGAAGTATTTCGTCTTCTGGAATCCCCCCTTCCTCGACGAGGCTAAGACCAGCCGGCGCAGTCCCAATAGCGAGGCAGCCTCGCTTCTCAGCGGGCTTATGCAGAAAGGCATTCGTGGCCTGGTGTTTGCCCGCACCCGCAAGCTCACCGAGCTTATTTACATTTATACCCGAAATCAGCTACCCTCTTCTCTGAGGGATAAAATCAGCCCCTACCGGGCGGGGTATCTTCCCGAAGACAGACGCCGAATCGAGCGTCAGTTCTTCGACGGCGAGCTCCTCGGTCTGGTCGCCACCACGGCCCTGGAGCTGGGAATCAACATCGGCGACCTGGAGGCGACAGTGCTTACCGGCTATCCCGGAAGCATTGCCAGTGCCTGGCAGCAGGCAGGACGCAGCGGACGAAGCACCCACAGCTCTTTGAGCTTTCTCATTGCCCAGGAAAACCCGCTTGACCAGTACCTGATGCGCAATCCGGATTTCTTTTTCAGCAGGAACTTTGACAATGCCATAATCAACCCCGGCAATCCTTGTATCCTGAAACCACACCTCCTCTGCGCTGCCTGGGAGAAACCTTTGCATAATAAGGACGAGGCATTTTTCGGGGCCGACATCGGCACCATGCTGACTGAGTTAGAACAGCAGGGGAAGTTGAGAAAACGCCATGAGAGATGGTATCCCGTCCCTTCTATCGTTTATCCCGCTCAGGATATAAATATAAGGGCAGCATCGGGGCAGAATTATGCCGTCATTGATGCTGGCCACGGTTGCCTGCTGGAGACGGTGGAGGCCAGTGTTGCTTTCTTTCAGGTGCACCCCGGCGCTATCTACCTCCACCAGGGCGAGTCATATCTCGTCAAGGAACTCGACCTGGTTCGCCGCATCGCCTGGGTAGAACCCACTGCCGCAGATTACTATACTCAGTCCATGGACATAACCGACCTGCGGCTGGCCACCTTCAGCTACCATTCGCCTTCGAGAGAGAGGACACCCTCACCCAGACCCTCTCCCTTGAAGGGAGAGGGATTAAGGGTGAGGGTGAAGGACTGTCATGGGGTGAAGGTCTATTTCGGAGATGTTGATGTCACTACCACGGTAGTTGGCTTCAAGAGGAAAAGGCAGCTCACGGAGGAGGTCATCGCAGAAGAGGCTCTCGACTTGCCGCCACAGAACTTTCCCACCAGGGCACTGTGGTTTGATTTGCCTCAGAGGGCGATTAACAGGATAGTCGATGGCGGGCTTGACCTTCAGGGCGGTTTACATGCCTGTGAACACGCCGCCATCGGCATACTCCCTCTTTTCGCCCTTTGCGACCGCAATGACATTGGCGGCGTTTCCACCGCTTTTCATGCCGACACCGGCAGGGCGCAGATTTTTATCTACGATGCCTACCCCGGAGGCATCGGCATCGCCGAGAAGGGATTCGAGATGGTGGCCGAGCTGTGGCAGGCCACCTTGAAAGCGGTGGAGTCATGTCCCTGCGCCGAAGGCTGCCCCTCCTGCGTGCAATCCCCCAAGTGCGGCAACAATAACCAGCCCCTGGACAAAGAGGCTGCCATCATATTGCTTCAGGAACTCGCAGCCTGAGGGGAAACAGCGATGTTGGGAAATCAGAAAAACCGTTGACAAATCCGGCAGAAGGAGTATCATTTATTGTATAGGGAATAGTACGATATAGGACGACCCCACAAGGTTGGTCATCCAGCCGATGAAATCGTGACATTGAGGGTCTGCCAGAGGCAAGGCTAAGAAATCCAGATGAAAGGGG
>JAWOCP010000084.1:0-3803 GCA_046483735.1 Dehalococcoidia bacterium | reverse complement strand
CGCACTCGGTCAATCCAATTTGGAGCAACTGAACTTGGACCTAAAGCTTCTGTCACATGCCAATTATGTTACTGGTTGCCTAATATGGTCCTCTGTCTCGAAGAAAGGAGCTAGAACTTCAATAGCATGCCGCTCAAGAATGACGGTGGTGGCGGTAGTACTCCTGGGATTGTTGGGATACACCTCGCCGGTCATGACGAACAGAGATTGCCAGCGGGCAGGATTCTACGATGCCTTGGAAAATCACAAAAGTTATTCAACCTTGTGTAGGCTGTGACGGCAAATTGGACAGGACACTGCTGCTCGACGGGCCCCATATAATAACAGTTTTCAACATTAAGTCTGTGGCAGTGAGTATTGACGATTTACGTAAGAGGCCGAGTGCCCACCACTTGACAGTCGATGACGTCGGCCATAGCATTAGCATACTCAAGCTTAATACGCGCAAAGGAGATTAAATTGAGATTTCCCTTGGTGAGCCTATTTGTGCAAGATCACTACAGATTGGTTATCGTACCACGAGGACATCCTTCGGCGAAAAATATACTAAACGATAGAGATTACAGAAGCCTGCCGATTGAAGAAAAACTTGCCCGCGTCCGTCACGATATAGCTAGAGCCAATATTCTGAAAGAGGTCCAGATATCAGGGTTTCATTCTGCAACTGCTGCCCTTCTGAGTACAATGTACGCAGCCTGTTTAGGTGATACCGAAGTATTTGCCTTTCGATGCTACCCTTGGATATGTGCGTACGTGTTTGTTCCTGCCCAAAGATTGTCTGAGCAGGTTGGGTATTCACCACTCACGCGAGGACAGAAAATGGATTTTCTATCTACATTAGGGCATATAGACTATAACATTAGAGCAAACTGGCTTTATGGCTCCGCACGGATTCTGGGACGGAAAAGGTACTTAGAGTACTGTTTTGCCCCCCTTTTTTCTGAGATCTTCAAAGGTCTAGAATTTCTGGCAAGACTATACTTCCTATCTCTTGAAACGAGGAGCCCTGGGAGACGCTTCAAAGGATTCCTCCAGGTTTTCTCTGGATTAGATGAGTCGCAAATCGAAGCCTTATGGCAATTTCGCTGTGGTATAGTCCATTCAAACAGTTTGTACAACTCCACCAAGAATCAGATTTGGAGATTTGGAGTACGTACTCAGCCTAACAAGAATCCAACAGTGATAGTAGAAGATGATTTGGTACAGTCATTAGAAGGCAAGCATTTCACAATACACACAGAAGGCATGATTGATTTGTACCGAAAGGCAAAAGTTTTCGTACTCCAGGATATGCTGGCAAATTATGGAAGATACTTAACGAATCCAGATTTTTTCGCTTGGTTAAGAGGGTATCTCTCTGTTCAATATTTGCCGTCGCAGAAAGAGATGAAACGCATATACATTGAAGCGGGTGGAAGTGAAGACACCTTCGAACGGGAATTAGATCTACGTCCTCACTTCGGGCTGGCCAAAGTGCCGGTATCCAGATTCTATCTTTTCAAGCTTTCTCTTCCTTCGAAACTAGGTGATTTGAAAACAAGGTTTAGAAACCTGTTTAGGCGATTTTGAGCTAATACCTGCCTGCCGTGAAATCTCAGGTTTGTTGGGTTAGACTATGACTAGCCAAAGGGATTTGAAAAGAGCAAGACCGTCCATAGGGTGAAAATAAGGCAAGATGAATCAAGGGACTACGGAACCTCCAGACGCCCATGCAAGTCCAGTTGCGAACAACTCTTACTTCTGAGGCGCAACGCTCACAGGTTGGCACCTGGGGCAGAAGCAGGTGCCGCGGTTTTGTATCGCCACCCGCTCGATGGTGCTGCCGCAAATGGGGCAGGGCTCGCCTCGTTTATGAGCAACCTTGAAATCGAAATGGGCTGTACCCAGCTCGCCCTCGGGGCGGACGTATGTATCTACACTGGCGCCCTTGCTGCCGATGCCTGCCCCAAGGACTTTGCAGATACAATTATGTAAAGTCTGCACCTCTTCGGGAGACAGGGAGTCTGCTTTCCTCATAGGGTTAATCCGGGCGGCAAACAGGACTTCATCGGCGTACATATTCCCGAGTCCGGCGACGATACGCTGGTCCAGAAGCGCCGCCTTTATGGGGATGCGATGCCCGCTCAGTCTTTGCCCTAGAATGTCCGGGGTGAAGCGCTCATCCATTGGCTCAGGGCCCAGCCTGCAGACAACTGTATCGGCATCGTCTACCAGCCATATCAACCCCAGCCGCCGCCGGTCGCTGAACACCAGGCGGTGCCCACTGGAGAGGTGAAAAACCGCCCGGGCATAGCGGTCATCTCCTCTGGGATCTAGCAGCAAGCTGCCGGTCATCCTGAAATGCAGAATCAGTGCCTTACCGTTCGACAGGTGAAAGATGAGATACTTTCCCCGACGCTCCAGGCTTTCTGCCTTCTGCTCGACTAACCCACGCCGGACTTCTTCAACCGAGCCACCGCACACAAGCCTGGCATCAAGGATGTCAACTTCAGTGAAACTCTGTCCCAGCATCCAGGGCACAAGCTCGTTCTTGATAGTCTCTACCTCAGGCAGCTCAGGCATATTATTTCTAGAGTAGCAATGCGGTGCCGCTAACTCAATCCGGTCTCCCGTTAGGCAGGTTTTGAGCGGAGGCCGAACTCCCTCCGCAATAGACTTCTATCCACGCCAGAAATCTTCCCGGGAGATAAGCGGGCGGCTTATCGCCTTGAGGGTTTCCTCCCTCATTACAGCGTCTTCAACCAGCTCATGACCCGCTCTTCGCACCTCTACCAGACCGACCACCCCGTTCTGCGTCAATTCTCCATTCTCCCTCATTACTTTGACATGGGGTCTGAGCACCGCACCGGCGAACCTGACACCCGCATCTGCAGCGAATTCCTTCACGATGCGCACCACCGTCCCAAAGTTCCCCTTCTCCCACCAGCCACCGGTGGACACCAGCGCGACTGTCTGGATCCGGACGTCTGTGCGAAACCTCGCCCGCGTCCGTCCCTCGCGAAACTCAAGCACCGGATCAAGCAGGGGGCAAAGCCTGTTGATGATGTTTTGCATGTCGCCAGGCAGGGGAATATAGATCGGCGTGGCCAGGATAAGAATATCTGCGTCCCTCAGCTTGGGGTAAAGCCGCTGCATTTCGTCCTTTATGCAGCATTCGCCCGGCACCTCGTTCCAGCAGTACATTTCTCCGCAAGCACACGGCTTCACTTTGAGGCGGCTGGCGTAGAACAGTTCGACATGGCACCCAGCGTCCATCATACCATCCATGAAAGGACTGAGAACCATCGCTGTATTACCTCGTTCCATTCGCGGGCTGCCGTTTACAGCCACCGCTTTACTCATCATGTCATCCTTTCTGTCAGCCCATCAATGAGCCCAAATACCAAACACTGGTAAGCCGTATTCCTCAACGCAGGCACTTCGCAGAGTCCGGTAGCGACGAATTCCTGTTCGGTCCTTCATGTCCTACGGAGCCCCTCTTTCCCTCCAGCTAGTCATATAATAGCACAACGAGGTATTGGGCATTATTTGTTCGAATTGGCAAATATTCGGCTCAAAATGACACAAGGTGAAGGACTTCAATGGCGGCGCGTGGACTTGATGACCACGGCCGAAGTTGCTACAATCTGCCTTACTATTTCTACCCGGGCCCGCGTATAGAGGGCTCATTCTGAGCGATGATGTCAAATGCATTTGGGTTGCCTGCCGATGCATTGACATTTGCCTACTTCTCGATGGAGTTTGGCATCGACCCGGCCATGTCCACCTATAGCGGTGGGCTGGGCATACTGGCCGGTGACACC
>JAWOCP010000057.1:0-5906 GCA_046483735.1 Dehalococcoidia bacterium | reverse complement strand
CCTGCCCAGCCAGCAAGCAATAACAAATTGCCACAGCGGAATGCGAAGTGCGCCGGCCGCGATGGCCACTACGTCGAAGGCAAACGGGACGAGCGAGAAAACAAAGACGGCCAGAGGCCCTTTACGGCCTATGCGATTAACCAGCCGGTTGTATCTCTGGCTCTTCTCCATAATGCCTCGGCCCGAATAGCCAATGAGATAACCTGTTACTTCCCCGATACCGGCACCGGCACCGCCAACCAGACCCACTCCCACAGGCCCCAGGAGACCGCTCACAGGGTAGAGCATGGTGCCGATCACGACGAGTATCGGCAGGACCATCCCCCAAAAAAGAAAGACTGAAGCGTTTCCTATCAAGCTAACCAGAAAGGCACCTAGGTAGCCGTAGCCTATGAACCTGGCAAGTACCTCAGGACTTCGTCCGTATAGCAAGAACAAGCTGGCGCTTGTTCCTGCAACCACAAGCACAACCAGCAGGGGAACAAGCCATCTCCTTTTTCCAGTTCTCGGCTCACTTTGGTCCACCATATCAAGGCCATTCATGTGGCGCAAACATCTTTTCTGCCTGCGAATTATAGCACCGATAGAGAGGCACTTCTCCAACACATTCCCTTAACAATA
This sequence comes from Dehalococcoidia bacterium, assembly GCA_046483735.1. GTDB lineage: Bacteria > Chloroflexota > Dehalococcoidia > GIF9 > AB-539-J10 > RBG-13-51-36. The sequence goes on along the minus strand of JAWOCP010000057.1, from coordinate 5,285 downwards.
CAGAGTATGGATTCGCTTCCGACCGGCAACCCATTACAATTTCAATCGCCAAACTCAGAGGAAATAGGTATACCGGTACTTCGTCTTCACAGGCACTGTGGCCACTGCCTGGGAAGCATTTATCCACCTTGCCCTGCTCTTCTCTGCTCTTCTATTGACGAACAGCCAAAGGGGATTGTGTCATCCTGCTGACATTGATTTACCTCGAAATGACCGGGCCAATCCACTGGCAAAACACACGGAGGTTGTTTAAGAATGTAGTGCGAGGCTTTGGCCTCGTGCTGCACGACCCTGAAGGGTCGCACTACAGAGCTGTCCCCCCTCTTAAGATAAGAGGGGGTTAGGGGGAGTTACGTAGGGCGAGGGGGCACGCCCCTGAGCGGTCGCACACAAAATCTGAAGGCGAAGGGCTTCAGAAATCCCGAAAATGAACAAAAAAGAGAGTTAAACGGACGTCATACGCGAGAAAGGAGGTTAAAAAGCCATGGAAGCGCTACAAATACTGGCAACTCTGGCACCCGTGATGGCTGGCCTTGGCGTCTTCTTTGCAGGCCTGGGTGTCTTAATCTGGGGAAGCAAGACCGGGAGGGATTAGCAGGCCGCGACCTGTCACCGGAAACCATAGCATGGGGAAGGGGGGACTCGAACCCCCACGCCTCTCAGCACATGATCCTAAGTCATGCTCGTCTGCCAATTCCGACACTTCCCCGATAGGAAACCACCTAATACAATAGCATTTTGTGGGACCTGCCTCAAACCACCACCCCCGGTGATATCTTCCAAATTCCGAGGCCACTATATCAACTAGGCCTGTTACATCAGGTATTGGGTCGCCGGAACAATAGCACGTAATCAACTTAAACTGGGGTCAAGGAAAGGAGGTTTTGCCCTTCACTGCGCAGCATGTGGTCAGGGTGTCTCCGTCGTATGCTCAAAATGGTAGACGTACCACCAGTCGTACTTGGTCCTGGATTCCCTTGCTGTGGGGGGCAGGTCAGAACCGCCCAGTGTCGCCTCACATCCGTCCCTTAGGGCGAACTGTGTCTCGTATTCCTTCGCTGCTGCTTCACTCCTGAACATGTTCAGTATCTCCCAGTTCGTGAACCCCGTGACCTGGTTCTGCCAGTACTCTCGCGTTCCTTCTGGGTCTGTGGTTATTCCTATTCTACACGCCATGAGGCTTTCCCCCTCTTTTCACTACTAAACGGCTCGCCTTAGCGAATATTGCCCAGATAGGTCAAAACTATCAATATCGGTATTGCCTCAATTCCCGAAATAAGGGAGGGCCGCTATGTCCGGCCATGATTCTGGATGTCCACGGAGAGCGGAAGACTGGCCGCCGCAGGAAGACAAAGCCCGCTTCACGTGTCTATATGTGCCCGGCTGAGCATGATGAGACCTATCGCACCCCGTGAACGCACACACTTGACCCCAACCTTGTATTAGCCTTACAGTACCATTATATCAGTAGCGAAGGAAGTGTCAATACTCGGCTTCACAGTGGCGCTTCCCCTGCTCCTCTGCTTTACGTACACCATCCTTCACCTTGCGAAGACTCAGGTCTAGTATAAATCAGGTATTATGTCCCGGAAACAGAGGCGGAAATGAATTTAAGAAGGTGGCATAATTAGTGCCTCATGAAAATTCGCTTCGCTCTCTTTCACGGGGACCCCGAATGCTAGGTGGGCAAATCCGTGGTTGCCGGACAGATGCTGTTTCTCAAGCACAAGTGATAGTATATGATATGGGCTGAGTCGAGATGAAAGCGTTAGTGCAGCGAGTTTCCAGAGCCTCAGTGAGCGTGAACAACGATGTGGTAGGCCAGATCGGCCAGGGGTTGCTGGTCCTGCTCGGCGTAGCTCAAGGCGACGCGAAGGAAGACGCCAGTTACCTGGCAAACAAAGTGGTTAACCTGCGTATTTTTGCCGATGAAGCAAGTCATTTCGCCCTCTCAGCGCTGGGAATAAGGGGAGAGATTCTGGTAATAAGCCAATTTACCCTTCTGGCCGACTCACGCAAGGGCAGACGGCCCAGCTTCACCGAGGCAGCCCCACCGGACATAGCTAAAGAATTATATGAGTTTTTCGTGGAGCAAGTCCGTTCCACAGGGCTCAAGGTGGAAACAGGGCTTTTTCAGGAGCATATGCTGGTGGAGATTCATAATGATGGCCCAGTCACCATATCACTGGAAAGCAGGAACAAATAAGAGTCAAAATGCAAAATGACAGATCAGAAAGGCGGCATATAAAATGCCGCCTTGTTCTGGCGGGGAATAAATCCTGCCTTACGGAACTTTGCGAGATTGCTTCGTCCCGATTTAATCGGGACTCGCAATGACAGGGTGGAGTTATAATGGCATTTGCAACTTGTTGCAATAATTTTGCTGTCCTGTTATAATATTCTCCGGCAATGAGCTGCCACGAAATTCTTCAAGAAAAGGGGCATCGCCTGACTCCCCAGCGCATGCTGGTCATCGAGGCACTTCATAACGCCGACAAGCACATCAGCGCTGAAGAAATCTACGAGCATTTGCATAGCCGTTACCCCTATACCAATATCTCCACCGTCTATCGCACTCTGGAGTTGCTAAAGAAATTAGATTTGGTCACGGAGACTGACTTTGGCGAAGGCCGTGTCCGCTATCATGTTGCCGAGAAGGGGCATCACCACCATCTGGTCTGCCCTGGCTGTGGCAGGATAATAGACCTGGACGAATCCGTACTGTATCCGTTGAGAGATGCTTTGCTTCATGAGTACGGCTTTGACGCCGATTTGAGGCACCTGGCCATTTCAGGAGTGTGCAGCGGCTGCCGTGGAAAAAAGGAGAACAAGCCCGGCCAACCATTGTGAATAGAGGCACTGCTATGGATGAGATTCGAGAAAAGCTAGACCTTCTGCTTGACTACTGGATTGAACATAACAACGAGCACGAGCAAGAGTTCCGTGATTGGGCCGACAAAGTTGTCCCGTTATCCACCGACGTAGCACAACAGTTGCAGGCAGCAGCAACCCTGATGGCTGCGGTCAGCAGCGAGCTAATGAAAGCGAAACAGGCTCTACCCGAGAGCAAGGAGAGGCATTAGGATGTGTATGGCTAAACTCTATGAAACCAAAGAAGGCGACAGGCCGATTCTGGAGGACATCGCACGTATGATAATTGCTGACCGGCAAGTAGAGGTAGAGACCCTCTTCGGAGAAAAGCGGGTTTTCCAGGGCAAGGTGCGCCAGGTAGATTTCCTGAAGTCCCGAATACAACTGGAAAGAGATTAATTTTTTTGCCCGATAGCTGCAATTAATTGCAAATGCATGGAGTATTGAAGGGATGAAGTTATGAGAAAGAAGGTCTTGCTAGGCGTCTTGGTCGTAGTCCTCGTGGGGATTCTAGTGGCTTTTTGGGCCCGTAACCAGGATGACCAACCTTCGGTCGATATTGTAGGTGGCAGTGTGTTTATCAGCAACATTGTTCAAGATGTGGCTGATGGCAAGCTAGAATCCCGTCCCTTTATACCTCCAGGCATGTGTCCGGGGCACTACGATGTGAAGCCAAGCGACATTAAGGCACTGGCCAATGCCAAAGCATTCTTTGTTCACAATTACCAACGAAATTACGAAAATGTCACCGGACTGATTGAAGCTGCACAAAACCCCGACCTCATTATCAGGGTCATCGATATCATGGGTAACTGGATGACGCCGCCGGTCCAGGCTGATGCGGTGGACATAATTACGCAAGCACTTGGCGAAATAGACGAGGAAAACGCAGAGTATTACCAGGAGGAAGCACAAGAAAGGGTGCAAGAGATTTTGGCTAAAGGTGAGGAGGTGAAAGATAGATTACTGGATGCAGAAATAGAGGAGATAAAGGTTATCTGCGCTGAGATGCAGGCGGGATTTGCAAACTGGGCCGGGTTTGATATCGTGGCCACCTATGGCCGGCCTGAAGACTTAAGCACTGCGGAAAAAGCAGACCTGGTAGCTACAGCCAGAGAGGCCGGAGTAGCTTTGGTCATCGACAACCTCCAGAGCGGTGCCACAGCGACAAGCGAAACGATGGCACAGGATATCGGAGCCATTCAGGTGACTCTATCCAACTTTCCTGGCGGCTTCCAGGATACGGCGACCTGGGAAAAGGCCCTGGACAAGAATATTGACTTATTGTTGGAAGCTTTGAATGAATGGAGGGAACAATATGGATAACGCGATCATCAAGATTCAGGACGCGGTAGTCTCCTACCGGGAAGATGTTGCTTTGCAGGGCGTGTCCCTGGAGGTAAGCAAAGGGGAATTCATCGGCATCATCGGGCCCAATGGCGCCGGCAAGACCACCTTGCTTACGGTGCTTAATGGCCTGGGCAAACTGGTCCATGGGCGGGCCTGGGTATTGGGGTCGCGGCTGAACGGGAAAAACGGCATCAATCTTCGGAAGTGCATAGGCTATGTGGCCCAGGTACAGAATATCGACCCCAGGCTGCCCATCAATGTTAGAGAGACGGTCATGGTGGGCTGCTACGGTCGTCTGGGACTATTCCGCCGGCCGACACGGGCCCAGTGGGAAGCAGTGGATAACGTGCTGGAAATGGTCGGCCTGACCCATTTAGCCCAGCGCCCCATAGGACACCTATCGGGAGGCGAATACCAGAAGGCAGCCATTGCCCGGGCTTTGGTCCAGCAGCCTGAGATATTTCTTCTCGATGAGCCGACAGCTTCAATAGACCCACAGGCCCAGCGAGAAATAATGAGCCTCATACAGCTTATTCACAAGGAATACCACATGACTACTTTGCTTGTCACTCATGACCTCAAACAGGTGCCCCCTGTTTGCCAGCGCCTGCTCCTGATGAAAGAGGGAAGGATATGGAAACAAGGGAGCCCGGAGTCGATGCTCAAGGAAGAGGTGCTGAGTGAACTTTACGGAGCTCCAGCCCCTGTAACGACTGAGATTGCTCCCCTTTACTCATAGCGACTAAGGGTGATATGGGCTGGTCCATTCTGCAATATCAATTCATGCAAAACGCCATCCTGGCCGGCTTATGCGGCGGCATAACCTGTTCTGTGGTGGGCGTTTTCGTAGTTACCATGCACCTATCCTTTATCGGGGTATGCATTGCCCACGCTGCTTTTGCCGGTGCTCTGCTCGGCCTGTGGCTGGGATTCAACCCCTTGATTGGGGCGTTGCTCTTCAGCTTAACTGCGGCGGCCATTATCGGCCCCATGGCCGACCGCGGGGAATTGAATCCCGACACCTCCATCGGCATTGTCTTTTCACTGATGCTGGGACTTGCTTT
>JAWOCP010000090.1:0-4421 GCA_046483735.1 Dehalococcoidia bacterium | reverse complement strand
GTGCCGGCGTGACGCGCTATGTTCGTCAATGCTTCCTGTACGATGCGGTAAACGTTGCTGCTCAGTTCTCTATCAAACTCCCGATTCAGGCCGCTGTGCTTGAAATCAACCTTGATGCCTGTCCGGTCAGTGTAGCGGTGAACGTACCACACCAGTGTCGAGAGCAGCCCCAGGTCATCCAGCATCTTTGGCCGCAGCTCCAGTGAGAACTGCCGCACCCGTTCCAGTATTTCGCCCGTCAGACCGGATGACTCGTTCAAACCCGACTGAAGCTGGCCGTCCACCGATCTCGTAAGTCTGTCCAGCAAGAGCTTGAGGGCGTTCAGAGATTGTCCGATCTCGTCGTGCAGTTCCAGGGCAATGTTGCGGCGTTCTTCTTCCTGCACCTCCAGAAGTCTCCGAGATAGAGCTGCCAGCCTTTCCTCTGCATATTTGCGTTCGGTGATATCTTCATAGGTGGACTGGAACTCGGTTCGTCCTCCCCAGACAACTTCTCTGCGGTGCACTTCCAGATGGCGCAACTCACCGTCTTTACTTACGATGCTGACCTCGTAGCTATCCGGCAGCGGAATACCCTGCTTACGCATCGCTTTCCTCTCCAGATGTTGCGCGTAGCTTTCTGGACTGTAAAGTCCGCTGAGCGGGGCGTTCCTCAATTCCTCTATGGTGCCGTAACCGCATATATCGAGCAGCGACCGGTTAGCATACAGGGTTCTTCCTTCCGCCGTAACAATTCGTATTCCCAAGGGGGAGCTCTCTATCGACTGACGGAAGTTCTCTTCCGACTGCTGAAGTTCGGCGGTACGCTCCTTGACCAGCGCTTGAAGATGCTGGCGGTGTCTCTCCAGCTCTCGCTCGACCTTTTTGCTCTCGGTCACATCACGTACCACCGAGACCGCTCCTATGATACTTCCATCGTCGTTTCTCACTGGACAAGAACTCACTGTACGATATTCAAGCTCACCGGTGGCGCCTATTTGGATAATCTCTTCCTCACCTCTAATCGTCTCTCCCTTCAGAGCACGCAATGGTTGTGCATCTTCCGGCGGCCGCGGGCTGCCATCAGGACGATAGACCTCTATCTCCCTCAATATGTTCTCAAGGCCTGCAGGGCCAGGGGCCTGAATTCTGATTTTCTCAAGGGCAGCCTGGTTCATCACTATGAAATTGCCCTGCGTATCGCAAAACCAGACCTCGTCCGTCATGCTGTTTATTAGGGCCAGTAGCCTTTCTTTCTCTTCCTTAACGGCCTCCTCGGCGGCTCTCTGGTTCGATACATCGGCCATGGCTACCTTCAGTCCATCACGCTCAGGCGTGATGTTCAGCCGGGCCCAGAAGGGGCCCCCTGGACAGCGCACACTCACCTCGCAGCTCTGGCCTTCTCCGGTGCTCATAATTTCCCTGAGGCGTAGATGGAACTCATCCTGGCTCTCAGGGGCAATGAATTCAGTTAAGCTTCTCTTGAGCAACTTCTCTCTTTTCAACCCCAGCATCCGGCAGAGGGTAATATTGGCTTGCTCTATGAAATTGCGGTTGCTCATGGTTAGATAGCCTACAGGAGCATGATCATACAAATCCAGGTACTTGTCCCTTGCTTCTTTGGCTTTTCCCTCGGCCTCACGCAATTCGTCAGCCTGCGCCTGCAGTGCGATCTGATGTGTTTTCATCTCTTCTACCAGCTCTTCGCGTTCCTCCAAAAGAGCTTCGAGGCCTTCACGTTGCTTTCTTATATTCTCCTCAGCTTCCTTGAGCCGAAGCATGAGCACATTCTCCGAACCGATAATAGCATCGACCTCCTGGTTTTGCAGAGCCTTGAAGATTTCCTCGAGCTCTGTCAGTCGCCGCGTAAGTTCCTCATGAGTGGGTTCACTCTTCATGTTCACTCCTTAAACCAAGGGCTGAGACAACCTTTTCTTTATCACTCAGATTACCAACTACCGAAGTCCGGGGTTCAGGCGAAACACGAGTCAGCGTGGGTGTTACCAATATCTTTTCTCTCATGGCTACAGCATAGTCCACAAGGATGTCCACTTCTTCAATTTCATATTGACCCTTCACGTATTCATCACAAAGCTTCTTAAGATTTTCCCGGGCAATCCGGGAGTTTTGCTCATTATCGGCAACATAGAGCTTGAGGATATAGACCTCTCCGTTATGTTTGACCTGCCTCACGCTTTTCGTCTGTCTCACTTGCCGGAGCTCCCTCTTCCTACGCGCTTTCTGGAGGCGTCCCTTTGTGCAAGCTCAATGCCGCGATCGGTTATACAGAAGTCATTATAGCTGTTCGAATGCTTTGAGCCCCGGGATTTAATCACCACAAGATTTCTTTGAATGGCATCATGGACTTCTACAAAACGAAGCCATAGGATAGTGTCTATAATAGAAGAGATGCCGAGGCCGCTTATTGCCTGACGGTCGTCACTTACTCCGGTACTTTGATTTATCAATATTACGGTCACTCCCCGGTCTTTGCACCGGTTAACCAGGCGCATAGCAAACTCAAAGGCAGCCCGCGATGAGCCCATCCGCACAAAGGCCGAAACAGCATCCACAATAACATGGTCCGGCTGAAACTGCTCGATTGCTGTAAAGGTGCGGACCAGGTGCTGTTCCGTTCCGAAAGCTTCCGGCATAGCGGTAACCACTCTTAGTCTCCCGGCCTCGATTGCCGGTCGCAAATCAATCCCCGGGCTCAGCATGTTTTCTACCATGGACTCTTGCGATTCTTCAAAGCCGATAAAAAGCACTTTCTCGCCCCGGTCACAAGCAGCCCTGACAAAGGTGTTGCCAATGGTTGTCTTTCCAGTTCCCGAATAACCCGCGATCAGAATGCTTGAACCCTTTCGGTACCCACCCCCCAGAAGCAGGTCAACCTCGGCATTACCGCTCGTTATGTGAGCACCCAAAGGCTTGTGCTGCAGCCCGAATTCGGAGATGGGGATGACATTAATGCCACCCGGTTGAATGACAAAGGGGTAAGCGTTCCTGCCAAAACCAGAGCCCCGATACTTGAGGATTTGGAGCTCCCGGGTTGAGACCCATTCTCCGGGGTGTTGGATGAGCCTGACAACGCAGTCTGCCATGTACTCCAGAAACTCGTGTCTTCCTGCCGCGGTATTACCGTTGCCAGCTTTGACTGTCAGGATGGCTGTCATCTGGTAAGAGAGCAGCCACTCATGTAGAGTGTTCATCTCACCTCGCTCCCGCCCCGGGTCATCATAAAGGCGCAAAAGCACATCCATAGCATCGAATACTATGCGTTTTGCTTCGAGCCGTCTTGACTGTTCATCGATGATACTCAGGAGGCCCTTGATATTGAAGTCACCCGAAACTACGGTTCCCGGGTCCAGACGGGCTTCGATAATACTCAGTTTGCCGCTCTGTTCCAGGGCCTCAAGATCCCAGCCCAGTGTCAGGGCATTACGCCGCACGGCCTGGCCTTGCTCTTCAAAGGTCACGAAAATTCCGGCCTGGTCAGCCAGCGCTCCCCGGTAAAGAAACTCAAGCCCGAATATGCTCTTGCCTGTGCCTGGTCCTCCCTCGACAACGGTGGTCCGCCCTGCCGGCAGCCCCCCATAAAGTATCTCGTCGAAACCGGAGATGTACGAGGCTGCCTTTTCCAGCTCCTGGATTTTCCCGGCTGTACTCACTCTACGACCCAATATTAGACCTCCTTCGCATACGGCTGCCCTTTTTCGGGCTATAGGTGTTAACCAGATTGGTGTGCACCGCGTCCGGTCATATCTTCCACAGCCACCAATATCCTGGGTGTACCTTCCAATTCCAATCGGCGGCCGTTCAGCATTATGCGGCGCTTGTCGATTCCGCAGAAATCATCTTTAATCGGACACTCGCCGAACACAGAGTCGCAGGGCAGTATCTCTATGAGGAGTCTCCTCACTTCCGGGATGTCCCGCTGGCCATTGCCGAGGTCATACAGCAGTCCTCCCTCACTTTGCCTTTTGTCCACCTCACCAATTGTGGCAGTAATCAGTGTATACTGCAGTAACCCCCCATGTCAACGTACCTGCCTTCACTCTTGTAGCAAAGACGTGCTCGTGTCGGCCCTATCTGGTACGAGTGTTGTGGACGATAACCATCGGGCGCCCCAGAAGTCCCTGAGCTTCAGCCGGGTTTCCCTCATCAAGGAAGGACCCACTTCATCTACTCTAGCCTTCCTGGTTTTCCTGGAAAGGACACCGCGCCCATATTCATTTACCCGACGACCTGTGGCAGACCGTCTACGAAGGACTACGGATGTCAACCTTGCTACGCTTCGAACAACGTGCGAGTGTTTATTCCTGTAGCTTCTTCCAAAATCGTCATAACTTGATTTATCAATGTCCGTGCCTGGTCATGGGTAAGACTAAACTGTTCGGCAATCTCACTTATGTAAACATCTACAGAAACAGGGGTCGGCG
>JAWOCP010000004.1:0-17672 GCA_046483735.1 Dehalococcoidia bacterium | reverse complement strand
CGCAGACAGATCTACGCAGCAGTGCAACAACTCTGGGAATACCCTCAGGCCGATACAACAACCAGAAAGGAGGCGGTAATAGCCCGGTAACATTTCTAAATGAGTGAACAACCTCTGTTCGGTAACATTATTGTATGAGTTGACGCGAGGATGGGGGCGTTCGGCTTCCTGCTCCGGTTATGGTAGTTTCGAGCATTCTGCTCGGACAGGGCAGGCAAGGCATTGTTTGTTCCTGCAAAAATCAAGCCCTATTCTTATCAGGGCCAACTCCACCATGGGGCGCTCCAGTTCCTCTTCGTCCAGACCGAGCCTGGAAGCCACTTCTCTAGCAATGGGAGAAATGCCTGGCCTCGCCTTTTCCCAGATACCCTTCAACTCTCTTAAGAACGTGTTTACGGCGGTAGGTCCCACACCTTTGAATTCCTGCAACTTCTTTTCTAGGTCTTTATTGTTTTTTGCCTGGGCATACAAATTCTCGAGCGAGCCATACCTTTCTTTCAGTTTATATGCTATGTCAAACAGCTTCGTAGCCGTGGCAAAGTCGTAGACGACATAGCCTCCGGCGTCTAATACTTCTACCAGCTTATCCCAGCCCGCTTCTATGATGCTTTCAGGTGTTACGATACCCTCTCTTTCAAACGCCTTGTAAGTCTTTATGGCTATCTGCGACGAAATGCCGCCGGTAAAAAGAATTGAAGCCAGGAACCACTTGAACCTGTTTTCCTCACTTGTCAGATTCAGGCCCAGTTCCTGGGAGTAGCTTGGCACTTGAGAAAGTCTTTTCTGGACGGTCATTTCTAAGATGCCCTCACCATTTCCTTTCATATTATAGACTATTACAGATTCTCATGGAATGATTTGAACACGACGTTTGAGCGACCGATTCGTGCTACAATAGCAATGACTTTGGGGTAGATAATGGAAAGTTTGATCAAGCGGGCAGCAAGGGACTTGGCGGAAAGCGAATATGCTATCGCATTAAGCGGGGCCGGTATGTCGACCGAATCGGGCATAGCTGATTTCAGGGGCCCCAAGGGGATCTGGACCACGAACAAGGAGGCGGAGGCTAAGGCTTATCAAAGATACGAGCTCTTCCTGAACAACCCCAAGGCGTACTGGGAAGAAATGCTGGGGATCCAGGGAACATACGGGACATTTTATGAAGAGATTAGGAAGGCCACGCCAAATCCAGGGCACTATGCTCTGGCAGAGCTCGAAGCTCTGGGGATGCTGAAGTGCGTAATCACGCAGAATATCGATGGTTTACACAAGAAGGCGGGCAGCAAAAAGGTCTTGGAATACCACGGCAGCGTCAATGCGGTGAGGTGTATTTCGTGCGGGTCAAGGTTTGCCAGAGAGGAAATCTCCCTGGATGAACTTCCGCCTCGCTGCCAATGTGGTGCTGCCCTGAAATATGATGTGGTCCATTTCAAGGAGGCAATACCATTAGATGTCATGACCGGGTCGGAAGAAGAAGCTTCGAGGTGTGACTTGATGCTTATCTGCGGAACGTCAGCAGTGGTTTATCCCTTTGCCAATTTGCCCAGGACGGCGAGATTTCATTCGGTTGGTTCAGTCCCTGGCCTAGGTGTCAGGGGACATAAAGCTAATGTGAAGATAATAGAGGTGAATGCGGAGCCCACATCGCTTACCCACGAAGGCGTGTCAGACTATTTAGTCCAGGGGAAGACGGGTGAGATATTACCCAGGATAGTGGCAGAGGTGAGAAAAGCACAAAAGCAGCAAAGCTAATGTGTGCATCGGTAGTTACATGAACAAGCGTAACACTGCCAGAAGCTATCATGCCAGTGTTTACATTACCCTTTTAAGCCTCGGGTTGGGGGTGATGCCGGGCATCCGGCCTCTTTTGGCGATGGGTCTGTTCTCCACTTCGTGAAGGTCGGCAGTGAAGTTGATAGGCTTGGCGTCGCTGATATAGCTGCCCACGGCGAAAATATCGGCAGGTGCCCCTTCGTCGATAAAATATCTGATTCGTTCCGGGTCAAGTCCACCGCTGACAACTATTTTCACGGTCTTGAATCCTTCGAGGTCCAGCCAGGCTCTCACTTCTTTGACCAGGTTGGCAGTAACCCGGCCTCTTTCTGAAGGGGTATCCAGTCTTACGCCCTGCAACTTTCCTTCCATTGCTTTGGCCACGGTTATGCTCTCTCTTACCTCGTCCTCAAAGGTGTCAACCAGGGCAATGCGCGGCACATCGGAAGGCATATGCCTGTCAAAGGCAAGAGTAGCTTTGGCGGTGCTGCCCATGATAATGATAAGGGCATGGGGAATAGTCCCTGTGGGCTGAATGCCGGCAAGTTCTGCCCCGGCGGTGCTGGCGCATCCAGTACAGCCTGCCACAATAGCAGAGTACTCCATAATGCCGACCACCGAAGGGTGGACATGACGGGCCCCGAAGCTGATGACAGGAATACCCTGGGCAGCATCAACACATTCTCGAGCAGCAGTAGCCCACCCGCTACAATGAGAGAGCATTCCCAGATAGGCTGTTTCATAAGCTCCGTAGCTTTGATAAGGAGCCCTGATGCGGAGAACTACCTCTGTTCCATTGAAAGACTCGCCTTGTTCCAGTGCCCAGACTTCACGATTGTCCCGGGGGAGGACTCCTGCCAGCAAAGCTTTGACTTCTTCTATGCCGCACAAGATACCAGACCGACGGGCAAATACCTCCATGGTTGCCAGGGCATTAATGCCCTCTTTCTTGAGTATCTCCACGGTGCGGGGAAAATAAATATCGGCCGTTTCTCCGTTCAGCCAGGAATCGGGAATTTCGAAACGAGGCGGAGAAACCTTGACGCTGGGTTTGATGAGCTTGGCTCCAAGCACCTTTTCCATATAGTCCAGAGCGAAGAAGTGAGCCTTCTTGTCGAATGAAGCAACACAATCAACGGGGACTTCAACTTCGTAGCCTCTGGTCCGGGCATCGATTACGGCGCTCAGGACACAAATATGGGTGGTTACGCCGCAGACGACTATGGTTTCGGCCCCAATTGCTTCCAGTCTCATATCTAAGGGAGTGTTGTAGAAACTGCTAAAAGTTCTTTTTGGTATTATTTCACCGGGGTATTGCCGAAGCTCAGGTATCAGTTCGGCTTCCTCAGTGCCTTCAACGCAATGAGGTGGGAACATCTTGAATTCCGGATCGTCCTCTGCATGATGGTCGGATAAATAGAATATCTTCGAGCCGTGCTCCAACTCTCGCTCCAGTAATCTCTGGATATTGGGTATGATACTCCGGGCCTCGACGCCGCAGTAAAGGGGATAGCCTTCCTCGAGAAAGCCACGTAACATATCTGATACGATCACCGCTCTAGTCACGGCATCACCAGTCTCTAATCTCAAACAACTACTGTCTGAATAACGAATTCCAAATCCCGGTTCCCAAATATCTCTGTGAAATCGGCAGAGTCTTGTGTTTGTCCAAGTCAGTGTCTGAAATGGCGGATACCGGTAAATACCATAACAGCATTGTACTTGTCTGCCAGCTCAATTACCTCTCGATCTCTTACCGAGCCGCCGGGCTGAATAATGGCAACAACCCCGTGCTTGATTGCCAATTCCGGGCCATCGGCGAAGGGGAAGAAGGCATCCGAGGCAAGGACGCTGCCTTTGGTTTGGTCGCCGGCTCTTTTCAGAGCCAGTTCAACGCTTACCACCCGGCTTGGTTGTCCAGCTCCCATGCCTAACAGTGTTTTATCCCTGGCGATAACGATGGCGTTGGATTTGATGCCTTTGGCCGCCTTCCAGGCAAAGAGCAGGTCTGACAACTCGGCGTCTGTGGGTTGGCGCCTGGTCACTATGCGGGGTTGGAGCTCCGTCTCGGTTAACAGGTCCGGCGCTTGTGCCAGGAAGCCACCTCGGATGTGGCGAAAATCGAGGTGTGATTCGGAGGAAGAAGGGCGATGGTAGGGGGTGACTTTGACAAGGCGCAAACTTTCCTTGCGTGTCAGCAATTCCAGGGCCTTATCTGCATAGGCTGGAGCTACAATAGCGTCGTAGTGAGTCTTATCTATCTCGCGGGCAGTGGCCAAATCTACGTCGCGGTTGCTGGCGACAACGCCGCCAAAAGCAGCCACAGGGTCACCGGCCAAAGCTCGTCGATAAGCCTCGGCCAGATCATCGTGGGAAGCAAGCCCGCAGGAATTATTGTGCTTTATTACGGCAATAGTAGGAGCGGTGAAGTCGCTCAGCAGGTTCAGGGCAGCATCCAGGTCAAGAAGGTTGTTGAAGGAAATTTCAGGTCCGCCCAGTTGCTCCAGCGATGACAAGCCATCTTGCCTTCGTTTCACATTCTGCTCGATATAAAAGGCGGCTTGCTGGTGGGGATTCTCTCCGTAGCGGAGGCTGCGCTCCTTTCTTAAGGCTATCGTCATTTCTGCGGGAAAGGCCTCTTCGTTGAGATATTGAGCAATGGCTGTATCATAGGTGGCTACATGCTGGAAAGCTTTCTGGGCAAGCCGTTTTCTGTACCCCGAATCTATATTGCCCTGGCGCAAGCTTTGCAGGACTGCATCGTAATCCCGGGGATCGACTACTACCAGGACGGAAGGGAAATTCTTGGCTGCGGAGCGAATCATAGTGGGTCCGCCGATATCGATATTCTCCAGTGCCTCATCCAAGGCGACATCGGCTTTGCTCACCGTCTCTACAAAAGGATAGAGGTTCACCACCACCATATCGAGGGGCGCAATGCGGTTCTGGCTTAGCTCGGATAAGTGCTGAGGAAGATCGCGTCGGGCTAAAATGCCGCCATGCACTGCGGGATGTAAGGTCTTTACTCGTCCATCGAGGATCTCGGGAAAGCCGGTTAATTCTGATATGCTATGTACTTCTACTCCTGAAGCCTCCAATGACTTTCTGGTGCCACCGGTGCTGAATATTTCAATGCCCAGCTCTCTTAGGCCTTGGGCGAAAGCAACCACGCCCGATTTGTCCGAAACACTGATTATGGCACGCACAGAGCCTCCTTTAATGTATTATTACTCTTGCCTCGTCTTCTGCCTTGGTTATCTTGCCGATAGCTTTAGCCTGGGGCAAGACACTGGCGACCCTGGCTACCTGCCGAGGTGAGCAAATAATGGTCATGCCTATCCCCATGTTGAATACTCGATACATTTCGGTTTCTGCGACACCGCCATTTTCCTGGACAAGCTTGAAAATGGGCGGTACATCCCAGGAATTCTTATCAAGATTAGCAGCGAGGCCCTGGGGCAGGACGCGGGGTATGTTGCCTGCAAAGCCGCCACCGGTTATATGAGCTAGACCTTTAACCAATGGCAAAGCCGGCTTGAGTTGAGGATAATAGCAGTGGTGGGGCTGGAGCAATTCTTCGCCCAGGCTTCTTCCCAGCTCAGGATAGAATTTGTCTAAGCACGATGGGTTAGCATCTATACCGAAGACCTTGCGTACCAGTGAGTAGCCATTGGTGTGCAGACCAGAAGAAGAGAGGCCAAGGACCACGTCACCCGGCACTATGTCACTGCCGTCGATGATATTTCCTCTTTCCACCGCTCCAACAATGAAGCCTACCAAGTCATAATTTCCTTCGGAGTACATGCCTGGCATCTCAGCAGTTTCACCGCCAATGAGTGAGCAGCCGACTCCCTGGCAAGCCCGGACTATCCCCGAAACAATAGCCTCCACTTGCTTTGGCCTGAGTTTGTCCATGGCGATATAGTCGAGGAAGAAAAGAGGCTCGGCGCCGCAGCAAAGAATATCGTTCACGCAGTGATTGACTATGTCAATGCCCACGGTATCGTTCTTGTTGAGTAGCGACGCTATCATGAGCTTGGTGCCGACTCCGTCAACGCTGGCAACGAGGACTGGCTCATCATATCCTTTGAGCTGAAACATACTACCGAAGAATCCTGAGCCGAGGACCTCCGGCCGATAGGTAGCTCGAACTTGCTGGGCCATGGTCCCCTTGACCTTGTCGGCAAGAGAAATGTCTACGCCAGCGGAGGCGTATGCCTTGTCGCGAGCAGAGCGAGGTGATCTAGAGCTTGATTTCACTCAGGTCCTCCTGAGGGATTACTTCCAAAGCCAGTTTATCCATTTCTATTTGTACTGGAATGGGGTATACCCCTGTAAAGCAACCAAGGCAGAAAATATCCTTAGGCAGGTCCACTGCTCGAATTAAGCCGTCGAGGCTGAGGTAGCCCAGCGAATCGGCATTGAGGTAATCCCTGATTTCCGGGACGGTCATTCTCGCGGCGATCAACTGCCATCTGGGTGCCGTATCCACCCCGAAAAAGCAGGGGTAGCGAATTGGAGGGGCGCAGATGCGGAGGTGGACCTCCGCAGCACCCGCCTTTCTGAGCATACTGACTATCTTAGGAGTGGTAGTGCCACGAACGATGCTGTCATCGACGACTACCAATTTCTTGCCGGCAATTACCCGGGAAAGAGGATTGAATTTCAACTGGACGCCAAGCTCGCGCATCCTCTGGTCAGGCGCAATGAAGGTGCGTCCCACATAGCGGTTCTTGAGCACGCCTTCGCAATATGGAATGCCAGAGGCGTTAGAATAACCGATGCCGGCAGCGGTAGCTGAATCAGGCACACCCATAACCAGGTCAGCATCAACAGGATACTCCTCAGCCAATGCTCTCCCCATCGCTTGCCTTGTTGAGTAGAGCAGTTTGCCCTGGATTATGCTATCGGGACGGGCGAAATAAATGTATTCAAAGATACATAGGGCCTTTTTGCCATCTTTCTTACCGAAACTGCTCACTCCGTGGTTGTCAATGACCACAATCTCACCGGGTTTGACCTCCCTTATGAATTCGGCTCCAATATGGTCCAAGGCGCAGCTTTCCGAGGCGATGCTCCATCCGTTGTCGATAGTTCCCAGACAGAGAGGACGAACACCAAAAGAGTCACGAACTCCGATCAGCTTATCGTCGGTTAAGATGACCAGAGAATAAGCGCCTCGTAAGCGATTCATGGCATGTTCTATTCTTGTTTGCCAGTTCTGGCCGGGCGAAGCCAGAATAAGGTTGGCGATGACTTCGGAATCGGTACCGGAATGGAAGCGGTAGCCACGTTCTTGAAGCTCATCACGGAGCAGTTCGGCGTTGATAATATTGCCATTATGTGCCAGGGCGATGGTCAACCCATCTGACTTGGCTATGACGGGCTGGGCATTGGCAGGTCTGCTGGAGCCTGTGGTGGAGTAACGGTTGTGCCCGATGGCAATATGTCCCTTGAGCAAAGCAAGGTCATCATCAGTGAATGCCTGGGAAACCAGGCCCATCTTTGTATGCAGCTTTATTCCAGCGCCGTCTGTGACGGCGATACCAGCGCTTTCTTGGCCGCGATGTTGCAGAGCGAAGAGGGCAAAAAAAGTCGTCTGGGCTACATTTATGCCTGAGGCATAAACTCCAAAAACACCGCAACTTTCATGCATAAAAGTTGTCTTTACAAGGCAATTGTAGAGCATCTTGGGCTTTTGGTCAATTTCTATACAAGAATTTTTCGTCGTGATATGATATACGACGTTATCAAATTACAAGTAAGGGAGTTCATAATAGTGGACAAGGAAAAAAAGGGGGAAATCATCACCCAATTCAGACTTAGGGAAAATGATACCGGGTCAGTTGAAGTTCAGGTGGCATTGCTCACCGAGAGGATAAACCGGTTAACGGAGCATCTCAAGTTGTATCCGCATGATCGACACTCCCGGCACAGGCTTCACAGTGTGATAGGAAGGCAGAGGCGTTTTCTTGCTTACTTGAACAGGAGCGATACGAAGCGGTATCATTCTCTTATCACCAGATTGGGTTTGAGGAAGTGATATGTCTGATGTTTTCGAGTGTTCATTAGCTGACAGGGTGCTTGGCATCCATGTAGGGAAATTTGCCCAGCAAGCGAATGGGGCAGTCGCTGTTCAGTACGGTAGCACGGTTGTCTTGGTTACTGCTTGCGCAAGCGCTGAACCGCGAGAAGGAATAGATTTCGTGCCCCTAACAGTAGACTATGAAGAAAGGCTCTACGCTGCGGGTAAAATACCGGGCAGCTTCATCAGGCGAGAAGGACGGCCTACTGAAGAAGCGGTGATAACCAGCCGGCTCATCGATCGCTCCCTGCGCCCGCTTTTTTCCAAGAAGTTCACTTATGACGTCCAGGTTGTGGCGACGGTGCTGTCTGTTGACCAGGAAAATGACCCCGATATTTGTGCTCTTATTGGTGCTTCAGCAGCCTTGACATTATCGAATATCCCGTTCTCTGGTCCTATATCGGCGATGCATGTTGGTTATATAGATGGTTCTTTTGTTGTGAATCCCACTCTGCCCCAAATGGAAAATAGCTCACTCGACCTGACTGTTGCCAGCACCAAACAAGCTGTTGTAATGGTGGAGGCAAATGCCAGGCAAGTTTCTGAGGAAACCCTGGTGGAGGCAATCAAGTTGGGACATGAGGCGAACCAGGAGGTCATCAGGATTCAAGAAGAGCTACAGCGGGTTCATGGCAAAGCCAAGGTAGAAATCAAGTCCAGGGAAGCTGCTACTGAGCTTTCGGTTCGAATTGCCGCCATACTTAATGAGAAATTGAGCCATATCCTGGAGGAACGAGAAAAGGTGAGAAGAGAGGAGGCATTGACAGCCCTCAAGGAAGACACAAAGCAGAAGTTGCTTGATTCATTTCCCGAGGATGAAATCAGTGCTGCTTTTGAAACCGGGCTGAGAGTTGCGGTGAGGGAGAAGATATTGCAGACAAGGCGACATCTGGATGGCCGCCAGCCCAGAGAGATTCGTCCTATCAGCTGTGAAGTTGGCATCCTGCCGCGCACACATGGCTCAGGATTATTTACCCGGGGGGAAACACAGGTGTTGACCATTGCCACTTTGGGGTCTACAAGGCGGGAGCAGTTATTGGATGGCTTAGGCCTGGAGGAAACTAAACGATTCATGCATCACTACAATTTTCCTCCCTTCTCTACCGGTGAAGTGAAACGAATAGGAACAACAGGGAGGCGAGAGATTGGGCACGGTGCTTTGGTGGAACGAGCTATTGCACCGGTACTGCCATCGGAGGACGATTTTCCCTACACTATACGTCTGGTTTCCGAAGTACTTAGCTCTCACGGGAGCACATCTATGGCTAGCGCTTGTGCCTCGACTCTTTCCCTCATGGATGCCGGTGTACCTATCAAGGCATCTGTGGCCGGGATAGCTATGGGTCTGGTTATGGGCGAGGATGGCAGACCTGTTGTCCTGACTGACATTGTGGGTATGGAACATGCTTATGGTGACATGGATTTCAAAGTTGCCGGCACAGCTGAAGGGGTGACAGCTTTGCAGCTTGACATCAAGCTGCAAGGGATAGACTATGGCATACTGGCTGAAGCCTTAAGTCAGGCTCGTGAGGCGAGGTTGGAGATACTGGAGAAAATGGGTCTAGCTATTAGTGCCAGTCGCTCTGAACTTAGCCCCTATGCTCCCAGGATGTACGAAATAACTATTGACGCGAGCAAGATCGGGAGCGTTATCGGTCCTGGAGGCAGGGTCATAAGGTCTATTACGGAGGAGACCAAAACGACTATAGACATAAAGAATGATGGCACGATTCTCGTTGGCTCTTCGAGCGCAGAAGCAGCACAGAGAGCAATCAAAATTATAGAGGACTTGACGAGGGAAGTGGCGCAGGGAGAGGTTTACACTGGCAAAGTAACCAGGTTGTTCAATTTCGGTGCTATGGTAGAAATCTTGCCGGGGAAGGAAGGCCTGGTACATATCAGTGAGCTTGCCAATTATCATGTACCCGAAGTTGAAGATGTGGTTAAGGTAGGTGATGAGGTCATGGTGAAAGTGATTGGGATTGACAACTCTGGGAGAATAAACCTATCGCGCAAAGCAGTAGTTGAGGAGCTTCCCCGTGTCCCTGGTGCCAAGGTTGAGGACTCCTCAGCTCCCGGACATCGTCGGAAGAGATTTGCTCCTCCCCATGGTGAGGGGGAACGACACGGTAATTACAGCAAATAAATCGCTCCGCCGTTGGAGGGTATCGTATGGAGTTGACAAGGGTGGTCATTAATGGTGCTTCAGGCAGGATGGGGCAGGAAATAACTAAAGCCGTCATCTGCGAGCCTGGCTTAAAGGTGGTGGGTGCTGTGGAAAAAGAAGTAACTCAGCGATATTTTGCTTTAGCTGAGACTCCGGAGCTAGTACCCTTTTCTTCCGATTTGGATTTGCTTCTGAAGAAGTGCAACGCTGATGTGGTGGTGGATTTCACTAATGCCGAAGCTTCCATAACAGCCGCTCGCATTGCCCTTAAGCAGAAAGTTAATATGGTTATAGGCACGACAGGTCTGTCCGAAGAGAACCTGGTGGAAATCGAACAATTGTGCCAGGCCAACGGTGTAGGTGCGGTGGTGGCGCCGAACTTCTCTCTGGGGGCAGCACTGCTGATGCATTTGGCGAAGTTCGCTGCTAAGTTCTTCAACCACGCCGAAATCATTGAAATGCATCATGAGAAGAAAGCTGATGCTCCTTCAGGGACTGCCATGGCTACTGCCAAAGCCATGTCGCAAGCGCATGGTAAGTCGTTCATTTACCCGGAAGTTAAAAGGGAAACACTTAGCAATGCCAGAGGAGGACAGATTGATGGCATAGCTGTTCATAGCGTGAGGTTGCCGGGATTCATGGCCGGGCAGGAAGTCATATTTAGTGGAGCGGGTGAAACTCTGAGCTTGAGTCACAATGCCATAAACCGAGAGTGTTACTTACCTGGGATTATTCTGGCAATCAGGGAGGTGACAAAACGCAAGGGTGTGACGTACGGGTTGGACGCCTTACTGGAACTGTAGGAAAGGTTATGGAAGGATTTAATATAGCTATTGTTGGCGCCACCGGGATTGTAGGGCAGGAATTCATCAAGATACTTGAGCAGTGCAATTTCCCTGTAGCCTCCATCCAATTGCTAGCCCCTGAGCATTCTTCTAACATGAAGTTCTTCTTTGGTCATCAAAGAATTGAAGTGAGGGAAGCGACACCAGAGGCGTTTCGTGATGTTGATATTGCCTTTTTCTCTGCCGGTGCCAGTGTCAGCGGGCGGTTGTCGCCTGTGGCTGTCGAAGCTGGGGCAGTGGTAATTGATGGCAGTCCCGCCTTCAGGATGGACTCTGCAGTGCCTTTGATAGTCCCGGAGGTAAATCCTGAAGATATAGAATGGCATAAGGGGATAATTGCCAGTCCAAATTGCTCCACAATTCAAATGGTGGTGGCGCTTTATCCCTTACACAAAGTCAATCCCATAAGGCGGATTGTGGTGAGCACATACCAGTCAGTATCAAGCAGTGGTGCTGCCGCTGTGCAAGAACTGGCAAATCAATCGCGGTTGGTTTTGGAAGGGCGTCGCATTTGTCCTCACGTCTATTCTCATCAAATAGCCTTCAATGTACTGCCAGAAATCGATGTCTTTTTGGATAATGGTTATACTAAAGAAGAACAGAAGATGGTGGAAGAAACGCGAAAGATAATGCATACCGAAAACATAGCGATTTCGGCTACCTGTGTCCGAGTCCCCGTATACTTTGGGCACAGTGAAGCAGTTAATGTGGAATTCAGTTCACCGATTACGGCCGAAGAGGCAAGAAAGATTCTGGCTCAAGCTCCTGGGGTCAGAGTGCTTGATGATCCCAGTGTCAGTTTCTATCCTCAACCGTGGGCTGCTAGTGGGTCGGAGCATGTATTTGTCGGCCGAATCAGAAAGGATATCTCGCATCCCAACGGACTTGTCATGTGGATAGTAGCGGATAATCTGCGTAAAGGGGCAGCGTTAAATGCTGTACAGATTGCTGAAGAGGGGATAAAGAGGGGCTGGATAAGAGTTAAGAGTGGCGTAACTGCTGGTTCAAATGAATGAGCAGGGAGTCCCCAGAAGCTCGTTGAGTCCTCGGGGCGGAACCGGCCCCGGGCGTTTACTGACAGCTATGGTGACGCCCTTCGATGCTCATGGTGAGGTTGACTATCAACAGGCTAAGAGGCTGGCGCTGTCTTTGGTCGATTCTGGTAGTGATGGGGTGGTGGTCTCGGGTACTACTGGCGAATCTCCTACTCTGAGCAGGGATGAGAAGCTACGACTTTTCGCCGAGGTGAAATCGGTGTTGGCCGACCGTGGCACAGTGGTAGCTGGCACTGGCAGCTATAACACGAGAGAAAGCCAGGAGTTAACTAAGGAGGCGGAGAAAACCGGTGTCGATGCCTTTCTGTTGGTAGTTCCCTATTACAATCGGCCAACCCAGCAAGGTTTGTGGGAACATTTCAAAGCCATTGCTGAGAGTACTAGCTTGCCCTGCATCCTTTATAATGTGCCATCGCGTACGGTTACTGGCCTCGCTGCCGATACGGTAATCAGGCTCAGCCAGATTGACAACATTGTGGGTATCAAAGAAGCCAGTAGTAATCTTGGGCAGATAGCCGAGATTATTAGCGGGACAAAGGAAGATTTCTTAGTTTACAGCGGCAATGATAGTGATACCTTTCCCGTACTAGCTTTGGGTGGTTATGGCGTAGTGAGTGTCGCCTCTCATCTGGTAGGGATTCAAATAAGGGATATGATAGAGAAGTTACTTAGCGGTGAGGCTCAAGAAGCAGCCAGGATCCACCGACACCTGTTACCACTGGTAAATGCGCTGTTCATTGTGCCCAATCCAATGCCTGTCAAGTGGGCTCTGAATTATCTGGGTTTCTCAGTAGGCAAACCTCGCTTGCCTCTTATTGAGCCTGATGAAAAATCAGCAAATCTCATACAGGCGACACTGAAAAACTATAGCGTAGATTTGCCAATTCCCAGGGGCTGACAGCTATCAGCCGAAGGCTTCATTCAAGATTATCTGCTTCCGATCTGCTCCTACGGAAACAAGGCTGATAGGGCAAGAGAGAAGAGTCTCAAGCCGGGACATGTAGTTGCGAGCTCCTATCGGCAGCCTTTCAAAATCCCGAATTCCACTTATTGATTCCTGCCAGGCGTCTAATTCCTCGTAGACGGGTTGGCATTTTTCTAACGTGGCTACTTCGCTGGGGAAAGAAGTCAGTACCTCGTCATTGAGTTTATAGGCGGTGCATATCTTGATTGAGGAGAAACCGTCATAGATATCGAGGTGGGTTAGGGCTATGTCAGTAATGCCGTTTATTTGAACGCTGAAGCGACCTGCCACTGCATCAAACCAGCCGCATCTTCGTGGCCTTCCTGTGGTGGCACCATACTCGTGAGCCTTTTCTCGTATAAGGTCACCGGTTTCGTCATTGAGCTCTGTGGGCATGGGGCCAGCACCGACTCTGGTGTTGTATGCTTTGAACACGCCCATAACGCGATCGATCTCCCTTGGGCCCAGGCCTGTTCCGATACAACTTGCCCCGGCCAACGGTGAAGAAGATGTCACGTAGGGATAGGTGCCGAAGTCAGGGTCAAGTAGCGCTCCTTGAGCACCCTCCAATAAGACTGGCTCTCCTTTCGTCACTGCTTCGCGAATCATGGAGCTAGTATCCTGAATGAAAGGAGCTAACTGCTTCCCATAATGGCAGTACCGGTCATAAATCTCGTCCAGGGATAGTGGTGGGACCTGGTATACTTTTGTCAAAACAACATTCTTAAACTCGACGGCTGTTCTCAAACGGCCCCAGAATATATCTTCATTTAATAAGTCTCCGGCACGAATTCCCAGGCGAGCTACTTTGTCAGCGAAGACAGGGCCGATTCCTTTGCGCGTAGTGCCCAAGGCTCCTTTACTACGCCTTTCCTCTTCCAGTCCGTCGAGGAGAGTATGGTAGGGCATGATCAAGTGAGCACGGTCGCTAATAAAAAGTCGCCCTGTGTCGACACCATGCTTTTGCAGGTCCTCTATTTCTCCAAGAAGCACTGCTGGGTTAAGAGCCACGCCGTTACCAATAATGCAAGTTACCTGTGGGTAGAAGATGCCCGAAGGAATTAGATGCAGTCGGAACTCACCATAAGGGTTGATGACAGTGTGACCAGCGTTATCTCCTCCGGAGAAACGCGCCACTACCTTCACCTTCTCAGCCAGGAGATCGACTATTTTTCCTTTACCTTCATCACCCCACTGCCCGCCTACAACAACCATGACAGCCATTTAGTCACCTCTAATCTTTTCTTGCTTGCGTAAATGAACTAACCTTTGCACCACAGTGACAAAAACGAAGACGACCAGAACGCATAGGGTAATAAACACCTGATTTATCAACAAACCTATCGCTAATACTATAACCCGTTCTGCTCTGGTAAACAAGCCGACCTGACATTGCCAGCCAAGTCCTTCTGCCCGGGCTCTTATATAGCTGACCAAGAAAGAGCCGATTAGAACAGCAAAAATGAGCACAAGGACGACCTCTAACTCGGCTTCAAGCAAGCTGGCTTCTTGTCGTATGTACCAAATGAGGATACCGCAGAGTATTGCTGCTTCGGAAACACGGTCAACGGTTGAATCCAGAATAGCGCCAAACTTTGTACTTCGCTTGGTGAAGCGAGCCAGTGCTCCGTCAAGCAGGTCAAATAGACCTGAAACCAAGACCAGGACTCCGCCCAGAAGAAAGTGACCCGTAGCGATAACATAGGCAGCAACTATATTCAGAGCCAAGTTGATAAGGGTAAGCGCGTTGGGCGTTATCCCGCTCTTGCTCAGAACCCTGACTACAGGACCGGTGATAAGATAGGCCAAATTGCGTCGGATATCCACTAAATTCATTCAGCCATTCCAGCTAGCCCACTATCCCTTGCTTTCGAAGGAAGTTGACTACTCCTTGTAGTTGCTCTTCGTCATTCCACTCGCCGATTTCGCAGACCTTTATTATTCCGGGAGGTAAATATCTGGCCACCATCTCCCACTTCATGTCTCCTTGTCCCGGAGCGTGGTGATCAGAAATACCAAGAACGGCGTGCAAATGGATACCGATCATTCTATGTTCGAATCGTGAAAGCCATTCTTCGTGTATGCTGAACCCGAGGCGCTGCTGGACATCGGCATGCCCTACGTCATGCCAGTAACCCACCGGAGGCCCTGGCACATCACTAAGTAGCTCTGTCATTTCGTCCATACTAGGTATCTCGTGAAAATGAAATCTGGTCTCAAGCCCCAGCATTATACCTTTTTGTCGACCGTATTCGCTAAGATCTCGAATACTTTTTCTCGCTGAATCAAGGTAAGGAGGGACTCGCGAAATGCGCTGGTAGAGTAACTCTTCTTTGGCCTGATTGTATTCTTTAGTTTGAGCGTGGCCCTCGGCGCAGAGTTTATACAGTCTATCTTGCAGGCTCAGGTCAATGGGCACTTCACCCATATGAAGGACAACGGCCGTCGCACTTAGGCTTGATGCAAGGTCTATCGTATGCTTGGCAACGCCAATAGCCTCTGCTCGCTCGCTCTCATCTAAGGAACTCAAGGAAAGTCTGCTTACCGGGATTCCTCCGGACGACAATACCGCCGGACAGGGAGAATGAATGCTTGAAACAGGCACTGTGGTCTCAATGAGTTCCCTAAGCATTCGTGGAGAAACTGAGGCATTTGCTTCCACGTGAGTGAAGCCGAATTCCAGAGCTTTGGCGGCAAATGCTGCCATGTGGCCAAATCTACCTTTGGCCCACATAGTGGAGAGGGAAACCCCAAACAACTCGCTGCCTTTGACGTGGTGAACTCCACTACTCAAGGTCATGTAATAGATTTACTTTTCAGCTATGTTGTTTGAAGCCAAAACTTCTGGTACGAAGGCGGCCTATACCTCAATTTTGGCTGACTCTAGTTCAGGCAAAGAGACAGGAAGCTGTTGCTCTTGTCCTGCGATAAATTCCTCGGTTCTTACACGAGCTTCCTCGTCGGAATATTGCATAGGTGGAGATTTCATGAAATAGGATGCAGGCCCTACAATAGTCCCGCTTAAGCCACGGTCTAGGGCCAATTTGCAGCACCTTACAGCATCAATAACTACCCCGGCTGAATTGGGGCTATCCCACACCTCTAGTTTCAGCTCTAGATTCAAGGGGACATCGCCGAAGGTGCGTCCTTCCATCTTCAGGTAGCAGAATTTACGGTCAGTTAGCCAGGGCACATAATCACTGGGACCAATGTATATATTGTCAGGATCAAGAGCATAGTCCAACTGTGAACGAACGGCATCGGTCTTGGAAATCTTCTTCGATTCCAAGCGCTCTCGTTGCAGCATATTATAGAAATCGGTATTGCCACCAAAGTTCAGTTGGTAAGTCCGCTCCAGTCTCACGCCGCGCTCGCGGAAAAGCCTGGTTAATACTCGATGGGTGATGGTGGCGCCAACTTGGGATTTAATATCATCGCCGATAACGGGTAGTCCGCGCTCGGCAAATCGATTTTGCCAATAAGACTCGCGGGCAATAAAAACAGGTATGCAGTTGACGAAGCCGCAGCCGGCACTTAAGACTTGCTCCACATACCATTTTGTAGCCTCCTCGCTTCCTACAGGCAGATAATTGATCACCACGTCAGTTTCAGTCCTCTTGAGTATGTCTACAATATTAGCAGTGGGCCCCGGCGCCTTGGTGATAATCTTGGATAGATAGGTGCCCAGTCCATCGTGGGTCATGCCCCGCTCAACTCGGACGCCCGTCTTAGGCACATCACTAAACTTCATAGTGTTGTTTGGTTTGGTGAAAACAGCCTCAGCCAGATCCTTGCCTACTTTGTTCTTGTCAATATCGATAGCGGCCACGAAATTGATATCAGATATATGATAGCCTCCCAAGTTGACATGCATTAAACCGGGAACAAATTCATCTTGCTTGGCATTTTTATAGTAATGAACGCCTTGCACTAAGGAAGAGGCACAGTTACCAACACCTATTATGGCTACGTTTATTGCTCCCATTCTTGTCTCCTTTATACATATTTATGTGTCCCAATGTCAATACCTTCGAAGCGATGTAAGCCAAAACCGAACAGGGCTAGTCAGGGGTGGTCAGTTCTCCGATCAATTTGAGCAGCCTCGCTCCTCGCTCAATGGAGTCATCATAGTGAAAGCTGAGTTGCGGCGTGTATCTTAGTTTCAAGTGCGCCGCAAGCTCCCTCCGCAAGAACCCTGAAGCG
Source organism: Dehalococcoidia bacterium (assembly GCA_046483735.1). Classification (GTDB taxonomy): domain Bacteria; phylum Chloroflexota; class Dehalococcoidia; order GIF9; family AB-539-J10; genus RBG-13-51-36. The sequence continues at coordinate 580 of JAWOCP010000004.1, read as the reverse complement.
TTGTTAAAGCCCTCGAGCATGTCCTCCTTATTAATCTCGCTGCCCAGGGTGCTGACAAATACCTTGGCATGCTTAAGATCCGGTGAAAGCGTGACTTCTGTTACCGAGATAAGCCTGCTGAGTCTGGGGTCATTGACTTCACGCTCGAGCAGCCCGCTGATTTCCCGTTGAATGAGTTTACTTGTTCGTTCACTTCGCCTGCTCATTTGCGTCTCCTGTCCGAGAAGCATGGTTAACCCACCTTTTCCCTTCGGTAAGATTCAATGATGTCGCCAATCTGAAAATCGATGCTCTCCTCAATACCCAAGCCACATTCGAGGCCAGCGGAGACTTCAGCGACGTCCTCCTTGAAACGCTTCAAGCTGGACACCCGGGATTCCCCAATAGGCTTATTCTGGCGCAATATTTTGACCTGGGCATCCCGCGATACCTTTCCTTCCATAACATATACTCCGGCTATTCTGCCCAGCTTGCTGCTGGGGAAGATAGCCCTTACTTCGGCGCGCCCGCTGAGCACTTCAGCATAAGTTGGCTCAAGCATCCCCTTCAATGTCCTGTCCACGTCTTCTATTAGCTTGTA
>JAWOCP010000125.1:0-4078 GCA_046483735.1 Dehalococcoidia bacterium | reverse complement strand
GATGTTATGAGGGCTATACGCCGAGCAGTAGCTAGCCTGGGCATTGGCGTCGTGCCCGATGCCTTGAGAATTTCAGCTAAGAACATCGCCGGCGTAGGTAATCCCTTCGGTGAGGCGCCGGAAAAGCGAAACGACTGGGCTAAGGACCTTAAGGTGAAGGATTTTGCTTCGGGCACCGAGATACTTTATTTCCCTTGCTGTGTTCCCTCCTACGACCCTGATGTCAAAACCGTGGCCCGCTCTACTGCTGCAATCCTCAATAAGCTGGGGATTGATTATGGACTCATAAGCACCGAGGCAAGGTGCTGCGGCGAGGCAATCAGAAAGGCCGGACACGAAGATACATTTCAAAGTCTGGCCCAGAACAATATTGATCTCTTCAGTAACAGCGGTGTCAAAACTGTGGTAGTTTCTTCACCGCACTGTTACCACACTTTCAAAAATGAGTACCCCGAGCTTGGAGCGAAATTTGAGGTGATCCATATCACCCAGTACCTTGCCTCGCTCATCGAGAAGAAGAAATTGAAGTTCTCCAAAAAGATGAACAAGAAGGTAATCTATTCCGACCCCTGTTACCTGGGGAGGCACAATGAGGTCTATGACGAGCCGAGGAAGGTTCTGCAAAGCATTTCAGGCTTAGAACTAATAGAATTCCCCGATGCCAGGGAGAATGGCCTTTGCTGTGGCGGCGGCGGTGGTAGAATCTGGATGGATACGCCCAAGGGAGAAAGATTCTCTGATATAAGGACGGAGCAAGCTATTGAGAGTGGTGCCGACATAATAGCCTTAGCTTGTCCCTACTGCGTTCTCAACTACAGGGATAGTGTGCTCTCCATGGGCAAGGCAGAGTCTATACAGGTGAAAGATATCGCCGAACTCGTTGCTGAGGCAATATAATAACGGAGTAGCGCAATGGAAGAGATAAGGACTGGCGTTTACATCTGCCACTGTGGGTTAAACATCGCTGGCACGGTGAATGTGGAAGAGGTAGCCAAGTACATTGGAACTCTACCTAATGTAGTGGTCTCTCGCAACTACAGGTATATGTGCTCTGACCCCGGGCAGGACCTTATCAAGAAGGATATCAAAGAGCTGGGGCTCAATCGGGTTGTAGTTGCGTCCTGCTCCCCGAGGATGCATGAGCTTACATTCCGCAAGACTGTTGAGGATGGTGGGCTCAATCCCTACCTGTATGAGCATGCCAACATCAGGGAGCATTGTTCCTGGGTCCACGATGACAAGAAACTAGCTACTAGCAAGGCAAAGGACCTGATCAGGGCTGCCGTGAGGCGAGTTTATCACCATGAGCCTCTTGTGATTAGGGAGGTTCCGCTCAATCCCAACGTGCTGGTCATCGGTGGCGGCATTGCAGGGATGCAGGCGTCGCTGGACATTGCCAACGGGCAGAATAAGGTGTATCTGGTGGAAAGGGACCCCAGTATTGGCGGGCATATGGCACAGCTGGACAGGACGTTTCCCACTCTAGACTGTTCAGAATGCATTCTAACTCCCAAGATGTCCGATACCGGGCACCATCCCTTTATCGAACTCCTGGCCTATAGTGAGGTGGAGGAAGTCTCCGGCTCTATAGGCAATTTCAAGGTGAAGGTCAGGAAGAAGGCGCGCTATGTAGATGAGGTCAAGTGCGTCGGCTGTGGCGATTGCGAAGAAGCCTGTCCGCGAAGCGCACCCAGCGAGTATGAGATGGGTATGGCGAACAGAGGAATGGCCTATATTCCGTTTGCTCAGGCGATTCCCAATGTTGCCACGATCGACAAGAGGGAGGAAAGGCTCTGCAAAGCAGCCTGCAAAGAAGCTTGCCCAATACATATGAATGTTCTGGGCTATGCATCTCTTATCAAAGAAGGGAAATTCGAAGAGGCTTACGAGGTCATAAGAAGAACTAATCCCCTCCCTGCCGTCTGTGGCAGGGTTTGCTATGCCCCTTGTCAAGAGGCGTGCAACCGAGGTCAGTTTGATGAACACATAGCTATCAGAGAGCTAAAGCGTTTTGCTGCTGATCATGAACTGAAGATGGGCAAGGGAAAGGCTGCACCCGTGGAAAAGACCAAGGAGGAAAAGATTGCTATTGTCGGCTCCGGTCCGGCCGGTCTGGCCTGTGCTTATGACCTGGTCAGGCAGGGATACCCGGTTACGGTCTTTGAGTCTGGCCCTGAAGCTGGAGGCTTATTACGCTGGGGTATTCCTGAATACCGGTTGCCCAAAGAGATGCTCAGTAACGATATAAGCTATATACAAGATTTGGGCGTGGAGATTAAGACAAATACCGCGGTGAAAAGTCTGGAGGAAATCTTCAACCAGGAATACAAAGTTATTTTCCTGGGCACAGGTGCCGGCATGAGTCAGAAAATGGGGATCCCGGGCGAGGATAGCCCAGGAGTGTTTTACGCTCTTGATTTCCTGAGGCAGGTCAACTACGGGGTCAAGGTTAATCTGGGAAGCAAAGTGGCGGTCATCGGCGGTGGTAATGCTGCTGTTGACGCAGCTCGGGTAGCCCGGCGCCTCGGCGTTGAAGAAGTAACCGTCGTTTACCGTCGCAGCCGCGATGAGATGCCGGCTATCGCCAGCGAAATCGAAGAAATGGAACATGAAGGAGTCAAGATCCAGTTCCTGGCGGCGCCAGCCAAAGTACTATCCGACAAAAACGGGGTAAAAGGGCTCGAATGTATTCGTATGGAGATGGGTGCTACCGATGCCAGTGGTCGCCGACGTCCCGTACCCGTCAAAGGCTCAGAGTTCACTATAGACGTCGACAATGTGATCATGGCCATCGGGCAGGGCGTGGATAAAGCCATGCTGCCCGAAGGATTGGCCTATACGGACTGGGGAACCCTTTCCGTTGACCCGGATACAATGCAAACTAACATCGAGGGGGTATTTGCAGGGGGAGACGTGGTCTCCGGTCCGGCTGACGTAATTGCCGCCATAGCTGCCGGTAAGAGGGCGGCTCGCTCCATAAATGCCTACCTGACAGGCGAGGAGATGATCGTTGAGGAAGGTGGGAAAGTCGAAAAGCTCAGTGAAAAGGAAATGGCCAGAGTCAAGGAGCGTTTTGCCTCTCGAAATAGAGTAAGCATTAACAGACTGGACCCTGAGACGAGGGTCGGTAGTTTTGAAGAGGTTGAGAAGACTTACTCCCCGGATGAAGCTCGGGAAGAAGCCGGTCGCTGTTTAGCCTCAATAATAGAGGGGTGCTTTGAGTGCGGTGAATGTAGGGAAGTATGTCAGGCTAACGCCATAGATTTCGACCAGACCGATCAAATCGTCGAGTTGGAAGTTGGCACAATCATTGTGGCCACAGGCTACGATCAGTTTGACCCTTCGGTGATACCCCAATACGGATACAAGAAATACGACAACGTGTTAACCGGGCTTGAATTTGAGAGGTTAACCTGTGCCGCAGGACCAACCGAGGGCAAGATCCTGTTGAAGGACGGGCGGGAGCCAGAAAGTGTAGCCATTGTACACTGTGTAGGCAGTCGAGACCAGAACTACCATGAGTATTGTTCCAGGGTATGCTGTATGTATGGACTCAAATATGCCCATTTGATACGAGAGCTCACCAAAGCCGATGCATATGAGTTCTATATCGATATGCGTTGTTTTGGAGAGGGCTACGAGGAATTCTACAAACGTCTTTCAGAGGAAGGGGTGAATTTCATTCGGGGAAAGGTGGCCAAAGTCACAGACGTAGCTATAACCGACGAAGAGAAGGGCAAGCTGATTGTAGTCAGTGAGGATACACTTCTGGGCAGGATTGTACGGGTTCCAGTGGACATGGTTATACTATGCTCCGCTCTGGAAGCACGCGCTGACGCGGACGATGTCGCCAGGCTGCTCACCATTAATCGCAGGGCAGACGGCTTCTTCCTGGAGAGGCATGTTAAGCTCGACCCCGTGGCTACTCCGACAGACGGCGTTTTCATCGCCGGCTGCTGTGAAGCTCCCAGGGACATTCCTGATACCGTAGCACAAGCCGAGGCGACGGCAGGTAAAGCGTTGTCGTTGATAACCAAGGGCACTGTGACACTTGAAGCTGCTATATCAACAGTGGATG
>JAWOCP010000002.1:0-2890 GCA_046483735.1 Dehalococcoidia bacterium | reverse complement strand
ATGGCTACAACATCATTCTCATTGGCAATGCAGATTATGTCAAGTTCCATAAGGGTCAGCAGGGTATTACGGGCGTTAAGATAGCCGCTGCGGTCACAGAGGTCTTCCTTCGTGAGCAATGCCTGGGCTACGGTTATATCGTACTGGCCGAAAAGCTGTTCATAGGTTTGCATCAGGTAGCCTTGCCCTACCGAAGCCAGGACCTGCTTGAAAGGAGTGTTCTTGCGCTCTGGAACTCTCTTGAGCTTCTGTCTTCCCGAGGCAATGGCCCCGGAAGAGATTATTACTATCTCCTTTCCCTGGCCGTGCAGTCGTGCTATCTGTTCCACCAGGCTCGACATAACTTGCAGGTCGAGGTGGTCGCCGCCCGAGGTAAGCAGACTGGTACCGAATTTGGCCACTATGCGACGGTACGACATGAGCATCAATCTAGCAGTTTTCACGGAGACTGACAACTCAAGCCAGCAACAGGCAAGACCTTCGGACCCGGCTCCGCCGGGGCAGAGGGAAGAGTCGACAGACCACCGGGCTGTGCGATCAACTCGGCACCGCCTCGCCTCTATACACCAGGCAGGCAAGCACTCGCACGGCCACCACCTGTCTGCCCGCATTTGGTGACCCGGGACGGTATGGTATAATCTGTTGTTCATTGCAACAGACTGAGACTGTCTGAATAATGTAGTTGCCCGATTTATTGGGCGAGCAGAGCCGTAAAAAAACGTAGCTGCCCAATTCATTGGGCTCGCTCGTAGCAGGTAAGCTTACCTACAGCTTACCCCTCTTAAGATAAGAGGGGTAAGGGGAGTTATGAAAGGGGAGGTAACCCCCCTTAATCCCCCCTTATTCTAAAGGGGGAAAATAGGAGCAGGCCTTATTTTAACGGGGATGTTGGAGATGAAAATCCCGACTTGTCGGGACAAAATGGCCGAAATTGAATGGAAAAATGAAAACTAACCGGCTACAGAGTAACAAGGAGGGGTTACACGTGGCTGATTCTCGCCATTGCCCCGTGGCGCTTGGATTGAGATAATGCAAACCTTAGTTCAGTGTGATTTCGACGGCACAGTCACCGAAAAAGATGCCAGCTTCTTTCTTCTGGATGCCTTCGCCCAGGGAGATTGGCGACGATTACTGCGAGACTATAAGGAGCACCGCATATCTGTAGGGCAGTTCAATACCGCGGCTTTTGCCATGGTCAAAGCCGATGAACCTGCGCTACTTGAAGCCCTGAAAGATAAGGTTAAGGTGCGAGCCGGGTTTCAGGAACTGGTGGATTACTGCCTGAGAAAAGGCTTCAGATTTGTCATCGTGAGTAACGGCCTTGATTTCTACATAAATGCCATCCTGAAAGACCTGGGCCTGGAAAACATCGAGGTGCATGCAGCGCAATCTTCTTTTCACCCCGAAGGGATGAGAGTCCAGTATATAGGGCCTGATGGCAAGCGACTGGAGGATGGTTTCAAGGAGGCGTACATCCGGTCATTTCTAAAGCTAGGGTACAGAGTAATATACATGGGAAACGGCGACTCCGATGTCACCCCGGCAAGATACGCCCATCATGTTTTTGCCACAGGCGAACTGCAGGCACATTGCAGAGAAAACAACCTGAATTGTAAGCCTTTTGAAAGCTTCCTTGATGCTGTTAGAGACCTGGAACAGATTTCACAGGTCCAGCTCTGAAGCAATGCCCTTCATTGCTTCGATTCCCAGGCCGATGAACTCTTCCGGCTCCATTCCGATTTCCCGACACTGAGCCACTTGCTCCTGGGTGACTCCGGCAGCAAAGACTTTCTCGCGAAAACTCTTCATTACCGGTGTGGCAGTCAGTCCGCTTAGTTTATCGGGGCGGATCAGGGCAGTAGCAGTAATGAGCCCACTCAGGAGGTCAGCGCAAAACAGGGCCTTATCCAGTTTCGTTTCCCGGGGAATATCATGAGCTTCGTTATGACACAAAATGGCATGGGCCATAGCCTCACTGACCCCCAGTTCCTCGGCTATGTCGGCGCCTAATCTGCTATGGCTGCTCATATCATCCTTGACCAGTTCTATGTCTATATCGTGAACCAGCCCGGTAAGCCCCCACTCTTCCTCGTCCTCTCCAAGCTCTGTGGCCAGACTGCGCATGATTGCCTCGGTGGCCAGCATATGCTTGACCATGCTCCTGTCCTGGACATTGGTGTAGATGGACTCAAGAATCTTCTCCCTGTCTAGCTTTGGGCTCATGTCGCTACCTGCTCCCCCCGCCTCAGTAATATACCACGTAGATACTGCCCTGTGGAAGAGCCATCGTTCTGCGCCAGCTCTTCAGGCGTGCCAGCACCCACAAGGTAGCCACCATCGTCACCGGCTCCAGGACCAAGGTCGATAACCCAGTCGGCATTTTTGATTACATCAAGCTGGTGCTCGATAACAACCACCGTATTCCCATAATCCACCAGGCGCTGTAGCACCTTCAGGAGACAGGCAATATCCGAGAAAGACAGGCCAGTGGTCGGCTCATCCAGTATATAAAGCGTTTTGCCTGTAGAGCGACGCGATAGCTCGGTGGCCAATTTCACCCGTTGGGCTTCGCCCCCGGAAAGGGTCGGCGCCGGCTGCCCCAGGCAGATATACCCCAAACCTACGTCTCGCAAGGTCTCCAGCTTGTTCCTGACTTTAGGGAAGTGGTCGAAGAAAAGCAAAGCCTCGTCCACCGTCATGTCCAGGATTTCGGCGATATTCTTCCCCTTGAAGTGGACCTCCAGCGCTTCACGATTGTACCGCTTTCCTTTGCACACCTCGCAGGCAACAATGACATTGGGCAGGAATTGCATCTCTATATGAACGTAGCCCGCTCCCTGACAGGCTTCGCACCTTCCGCCCTTTACGTTGAAGGAGAAGCACCCCTGAA
>JAWOCP010000174.1:0-4886 GCA_046483735.1 Dehalococcoidia bacterium | reverse complement strand
GCAACACTTCATTCACTCTTAGCCACTCCAATTGCACTTTCTAGCGAGGTGTTCAATCAATGAGACTCGTGTCTCTCTTGATGACGGGCCATAGTCGGTATATCATGTTCATGTTGGAAGACCCATCGCCCGGTTGATTGATCCCCTGACACTTCATTGTGAGAAGGCTTTTCAGTGAAACAGGATGGAGTTGACGTAAGTAGGATTACTCGTGATGCTTACGACCTGATCGCATCAGGCTATGCCCAGCGAATCAATGATCTGGTATCGCACACCTGGGTCGGCAAGTTTGAGAAGTCGCTGTTGGACAGGTTCGTGGCTTTGGTGATGCGGGATGGAGAGCGGATAGCAAAGGTTCTTGACATTGGGTGCGGGAACGGCAAGGACACAATCTATCTGTCTCAGAGAAGGGGAGTTATCGCTACCGGAGTAGACTACTCGTCTGGGATGCTGTCTGAAGCTCGAAAGAATTCGGCAAGGGTCTGTTTCGTCCAGATGGATATGAGAAACCTTGGATTCTCTGGCAGCTGTTTTGGCGGGGTCTGGGCCAATGGCTGTATTTACCATGTTCGGAAATCGGAGGCGACACGAGTTCTATTGGAAGTGAAGCGCGTTCTGAAGCCATCGGGGGTCTTCTCGTTCAATTTCAAGGTGGGTGCGGGTGAGGAGCTGCAAGAGAGTCCCAGGTCTTACGGCGCAGAGCCCCGGTTCTATGCCTATTATGGCATCGAAGAAATGAGGAGTCTTGTTGCCCAAACAGGTCTCAAGCTCACGGAGTTGGAGCAGTATCCAAAGACGATCCTTGGGGAACGAATAGTACAGGTATGGACATCCAAGTCTTAGGAGCATAGACATCTGCTCTTCGCAGGGGCTTGGGCAGGTCAAGTGTCAGCAAAGAACTGGCCACCCTGGGTGGAAGGGAGCCGATGCCTAGATGATCGACCAACAATAGGGCGAGTTGTCTGGTAATAGTATCGTATGTACCTTGGCGACATATGGTACAATTGGAGCAACTCACTTATAAGGAGGTGTGGTTATGAGACGTCTTTCGCCGGCTGTTATGAGTATCATCATTTGGGTGCCCCTTTTCATCATACTCCTCATAGGCCTGGTGGCGCCCCCTGCTGCAAACAGCGCTTTTGGGACCACCATGGGCTGGCTGTCTGGTGGCTTATTCAGTATTGGACTCCTCTCAGCGGGGCTTTTTTCTGCGGGCGTGTACTCAGCGGGGTTGTTTTCTATTGGCATTTTCTCGACTGGAGTATATTCGGTAGGCGTGTTTGCGTTTGGTACCTATGCCATCGGAGTCTGGGCAACGGGGCAGCATGCCTATGGGGTATTCACAAGCCAGCTCAAGTAGCTACTGCCAATGCAAGGACGGGACAAGCCCATTTCGGTGCCGGTTGATGAGAACACGGCGAGGATTCGGATTTCTTGCCGGACCTTCAGGGAGGGCGGCTGACGCCTACCGGCAGGCCTTGCATAATGGCTGTTTAGATGCCAATCGTCCAGCTTGTTCAGTCCGGGCAACATTAGCCCAGATTGTGACTTCCCATTGCTGTATGCTCAGTAGATCGCGGCCTGTTCACGCATCGTTCTCTGGTGATAGAATGGTATCTGGAGGTGCACGCACATGAAGAGACTTGGTGTTCTTCTCATTACAGTGGCCTTGATCCCAAGCATTGTAGGATGTCCTGCGGATTCTGGTCCTGAGCCGACTCCTCCTGACGAATACACTCTGACGATTTCCAGCACGGAGGGAGGGTCGGTAACCGTTCCTGGTGAAGGGACCTTTACCTACGATGAAGGTGAAGTGGTTGAGCTCATGGCTGATGCTGACGAAGGCTACAGGTTTGTCAACTGGATCGGCGAAGTGGGCACTATTGCTGATGTCAATGACGCCAAGACCACCATCACCGTGAACGACGGCTACTCCATTACCGCCAGCTTTGGGGCCTCGGTACTAACAGCAGGGGGTTCCGGCAAATATGCCACCATACAGGAGGCTATAAATGCAGCACGAAGTGGAGATACGATTCAAGTGGCCCAAGGAACCTACATGGAAAATGTCACCGTAGAAACCTCGAAATCGTTTACACTCCAAGGCGGCTGGGACTCGGGATTTACTTCCCGAAGCAACGATTGCCGTTTGACTGTTATTGACGGCAAGGGTAGTGGCTCGGCAGTCCAGGTCTACGCTGGACCTAGTGTAGCCATAGAACTAGCCATTGACGGTTTCACCATACGAAATGGGGTTGCCGAGCTTGGTGCTGGCATTCGCGTTGTGTCTGATAGAGGTTCAAGCGTCGCATTACTACTAAACAACAACCTAATTGCCGGGAATACTGCAACCAACAGGGGTGGTGGTATCTCCATGGAATCGGCTGGAGGCACTATTGACGCACGTGTGACGAATAGCATTATCGCGGAGAATGCTGCCGACGCCGAAGGCGGCGGCATACGGGTGAATTCCAGTAATGGCGGGGTGGCCGCTTTGACACTCACAAGGAATGTTATCGCGAACAACACTGTCAGCTATCTGCTGGAAAGCGAGGGCGGCTGGGATGGCGGTGGAATCGCTGTCTATGCTTCGGGATCAGGTTCAACTACGGTTCAAGCGATGAACAACGTGTTCGCAGCGAATGAAGCTGCCTATGGTGGGGGCTTATTTGGTTACGCCTGGGGACCAGAGGCAGCAGTCACAATGATACTAACCAACAATATCATCACCGGAAATAGGGCTCAGTACGGTGCGGGCATCTTTTCGTGTTCTGGAAAAACATGCCCAGTGGGCCAACCTGGTGGCTTGATCAAATGGGTGCTGACCAATAACACCGTAACCAGCAATACTGCAAGCCAAGGCGTCGGTGGCATCCATATGCACTCTGGTTCCACGTTTGGTGACGGCGGGAATATGAGTCTGTCAATGCAAAATGATATCGTGCATGGGAATAGTGACGAGCAAGTCACCTTTAGAGTGGAGTCGGGAAAGTCAGGGGCTGTTACGGCAAACATGTCATACTGTAACGTCGGTGCAATTGGCTGCGACGGCGGGAGTACGTATACAACGGATCACGTAATCAACAAGGATTCCTTGTTCGTGGACCCTGTGAACGGGGTCTTCCTCCTTCAGGAGGGCTCTCCGTGTGTTGATTCCGGCGACCCTGACACCGCCTTCAATGATGGCAGGCGCCCTCCGGGGAAAGGCACAGAGCGAAACGATATGGGAGCCTATGGCGGACCGAACAACTATGGTTGGCCTGAGTCAGGTTGGGATACTGCAGGGGATTAAGCTGAACAATCGCCTGGATTGCTGCCCAACAACAACTTGGATTGTTGGCCCAAGGTCGGCGGCCCCCGCCCTTCGGTATAAGCCCCCCCTTCATACGGCTCAAGGCAATCACATGGAGAAGCCGGGGTCTTACCGTTGAAAGGGTTGAGGGAAAAGTCGGGACTTATGCTTTGAGAGAAGTTGAAACTTACCGATGGGAGAAGTGCGAAAAAAACTGGAAACAAAACCTGTCTTATACCGTTCAGAAACCTGGATTTTGAAATCATAAGTTCCGACTTTGGTTTCAGGTTTTGTCCCGGAAGACACCACGGTTACCGGCAGATCCCCGGGGTTGTTGATCGACCATCTAGGGTAGCGGCTGTTGCTACATCTCCCACGCAGCAGCGCATAGACAGGCGCCGACTTCGTCAAGAACCGCCTTGTTGGCCAGACGAGAATAGGACCGCTGCCTGTCTTCTCGCTCCAGGGGCCACCCTTTAGCTACCAAGCTAGAGCCGGATTCTGCTAATAATCTGCTAATGGACCCAGTGCAACTCATTGTCACCGGTTGATGTTTCACGAACAAAAAGGATTTCGGGCATTTGACACAAAGGTTCCAATTTGAACGTGACAACACTGATCAGCACACGTACGGGCAAATCTCGATAGCGGCACCTTAGACCACTCGGACACCTCTCCTGAAGCCATGATCAGGTGGCAGTGCTTCACACAAAGCTCTTCCGCCGATAATCTGCATGATGGTGCTGTGTCAGTCCTCTTTCGCACGCGTAATCATACTTGGGCGATGCGGGCTTATCAAAGGTTGCTCCCGCAGCGACGTCCCTCAGACCACCATTGACCATCCGCCCTCAGTGCTGTACAGTATCAACTCGAGTCCACCGCGAGGTGGCTATCTGTACCGTTCAGTTTCACTTCAGAAGATACGGTGTTATGCTTCGGAAGTGAAGTCTGCAAGGAGGCTAATGTGAGAATAGCAGCAGGCATTGTGTTGATGATCATCGGCGTCTTCTCTGCAGGTGCCCCGCAGGCGTTGGCGACCGCGATAGCTATGGCAAGGATGGAGTCGCCGACAGCCTATCCGGCTGCGTTTATTGAGGCATTGACCGTGCTTATGATAGGTTTAGTCGTAGGAGGTGGTACCTGTGTATTGCTGAAGAGGGCCTGGTGGTGGGCCTTCGTGGCCAGCCTCTGCGCAGTGGTTGTCGGGGTTATCACCGTGTTATTTCCACATTATGCGCCGTTCGGACCCTGGATTCTTCTCATCCCGACGGGATGGTACGTGTTCACCGGAGTGCTGGTCACGCTCCTTTCCGCGCTGCTGGTTGTATTCCTCGTCAAGCGCAGGAATGAGTTCTAGCCCAACTTCCGCAGTTCCACGAGTAAATCATGGTTGCGCCGAAGCTGAAGTTGGCACTACATTTCTGTAAATCTTCAAGCTTCTTCCAGATTACTTGAGCACCACCATCTGTTTGTTCCGTCACCTCCACCCGGAACAGACCAGCGGCGCGGCTATTGCCCTGCAGCAGTCTGCCTCAAGCAACTCCTTCTCAAAGCGCTTCAACTGGCTCCTGGGCGTACCTACTATGTAGCGCCT
>JAWOCP010000088.1:0-9412 GCA_046483735.1 Dehalococcoidia bacterium | reverse complement strand
GCCGGGATGAAATGGGTGAACGCACACCCTCAAAACCCGTCTCGTAATTTGCCTTCGGTTATGGCCATCATGATCTACAATGACTCGGAAACAGGATATCCGCTGGCGATAATGGACGCTACTGAAATTACGGCCTACCGGACCGGTGCCGCAGCTGCTATTGCCTCCAAGTACCTGGCGCGGCAGAATTCTTGCACAATTGGAATTATCGGTGCCGGTCGTCAAGCATACACACAGATACTGGCGCATGCCGAGTTATTCAGCCCCATCTCAATGAATGTTTTTGACATTTCCACGGATGCGGTGGATAGACTAATCGGTTCTTTCCCGCAGTTTTCGATTAGGAATTGCCCTCTACAAGAGGCAGCGGCATCAGATATCGTGTGCACTTTGACTCCTTCTCGTAGTCCTATCGTCAAGAAAGAGTGGACAACCGGCGGCACCCACATAAATGCAGTTGGTGCTGATGCGGCAGGCAAGCAGGAACTGGACCCCTCAATATTGAAGGAAGCAATTGTCATCGTTGATGACTTGGAACAGGCAAGTGCTGCCGGGGAGATCAACGTCCCTATCCAGAAAGGCATCTATACTATTCAGGAAGTCCATGGAACACTCGCCGAATTAGTTATGGGCAAGAAGGAAGGTAGAACGGATGACAAGGTTATCACTGTCTTCGATTCCACTGGAATTGCTATCGAGGACATAGCTGTGGCGAAGCATCTCTTTGAGAAGGCTCAACAAGTGGGTAATTATCCGTCAATTGACCTGATAGGAACGTGAGGCAGAAATGCGTCTTCTGGCTTTGGACATCGGCGGCTTGACTCAGGACATACTCCTTCTTGACACTTCTCAGGTTGTGGAGAATTGCGTGAAGATGGTCATGCCCTCACCCACCGTAACATTAGCCAACAAGATCGTAGCAACAACGAAGGCAAAACGAAGTCTTTTCTTGACCGGGGTGAATATGGGGGGTGGACCTTCAAAGAGGGCCCTGATTAATCATGTCGAGGCTGGACTTGCAGCTTATGCGACTACCGAAGCGGCGGCAACTTTCGATGATGATGTCGGCGAAGTGACTAAATGGGGGGTGAGAATCATCGGGGAAGGGGAAATGCCTCAGAATGAAGACGTAGAGAGGATTGAGACGAGAGACCTCAACCTTGCTGCCATAGAGAAAACACTGATGGCTTTTGATGTTACTCCTCATCTTGATGGCATAGCAGTGGCCGTATTTGACCACGGCGCAGCACCTGCCGGGGTTAGCGACAGGCTGTTCCGGTTTCAGTACCTGCGTCAGGCAACAAAGCTTCGTAGAGAGCTGATTGCTTTCGCATATCTCGCCGACGAGATTCCATCACTTCTGACCAGGATGAAAGCTGTAGCACAGAGTGTGGACAAGCATATGCCGCTGCTGGTAATGGATACCTCTATCGCCGCAGTGCTGGGATCACTTGAGGACAGAGAAGTAGCATGCCACACCCACAAACTGGTTATCAACGTGGGCAACTTTCACACACTGGCGTTCCACCTACAGCATGATTCCCTTCTGGGATTCCTGGAACACCACACGCGACGACTTACCAGGGAAAAGTTGGAGGACCTGGTCGTCAGACTGGTTAAAGGTAAGCTCTCCCATGAAGAGGTCTATGAAGATGGTGGACATGGCTGCCTCATACTGGAAAGCCGCAAAGATGTGCCTTTCGTCTCAGTGACCGGGCCTCAGAGGGCTTTGATGTCGGGCTCAAATCTCATGCCCTATTTTGCTGCACCCTACGGAGACATGATGCTGACAGGGTGTTTTGGCCTGGTGCGAGCCTTTGCTCTCCGTGTGGAAACATGGGGCACAGAAATACAGGCGGCCCTCAATAAGAGTCTCTCCTGATTGTGTTTACCGTTTGTCGCCAGGTATTGACTGACGTGCAAGAAGGGAGTATTGTTGAATTGGCAGCACCATTAGAACTATGCTGGCAAACTGATTGAAGGAGCCTCAAAGGAGGATATCGATGTTAGAAGATTTCAAGAAGTTCATAATGCGTGGCAATGTGGTTGATCTGGCCGTCGGTATCGTTATTGGTGTAGCCTTCGGGGCCATCATAACTTCGTTCGTAAAAGATGTTTTAATGCCACCGATAGGGTTAGCACTTGGCAACGTAGATTTTGCCAATCTGTTCGCAGTCCTTAGAGAAGGGACAGTACCCGGGCCTTATCCCTCGCTCGCGGCGGCCCAGGAAGCAGGAGCAGTCTCTATCAACTATGGTATATTCATAAACACCATAATCAGTTTCCTTATAATTGCTGCGGTTATCTTCTTCTTTGTGGTACGTCCAATAGGCAAATTATACGCACGGCAGAAGGCAGCCGAGGCAGAGCTTCCACCGAGCACCAAAGAATGCCCGTATTGCTATACGAATATTGCAATTAAAGCCACCCGGTGTCCCAATTGTACTTCTGAACTGAAATCAAGTTGATACAGTTTCATACCTTTCCTTGACGGTGTCTTGAGACAGGCCCTGCCATTCCCCATAATCGAAGTCTATCAGCTCTCGACATGATGTGATATCAATATTATGGAAGCCGGCAATTATCTCCGCGGTCCTCAAGGCCCGTTTTAGCGGGCTTGAATAGACCGCCTCTATCGGCACAAACTCAAGGTATTTTCCCAGTAGCTCCGCCTGTTTAACACCGGTCTCATTCAGCTCAACGTCGGCCCGTCCCCTGAATATCTCTTCCACATTCCAGTCGGTATCACCATGCCTTACCAGCATCATCGTGGTCATTTGTTCGACCTTTCCCATCCGCCTTGTATGTCTATTATAGCAAAGCAGGGACATTCCCTGAGGAACCGCCGCAACTTAGGCTTGGCCTGCACAAGCAGTCATTGGCTGAACATTGCTCGGTTTTGTGCAATTTACTTACTCTAACGCTGAGATAGATTGATTCTTGTCGAACTGGGGTCGGCCGCTTCAAGTTCTGTATAATGCTGTTGTGGAAGCCATGAAGGAAGAACTCATTGCTCCTTGTGGGATGAACTGTGGCGTGTGCGTCAGCTACCTGGCGATGAAGAATGACATTAATAAGCAGGGATTTAGCAAGAGGTACTGCGCCGGCTGCCGTCCACGCGGCAAAAACTGTACCTTTATGGCAAAACAGTGCGACCTGCTGGGAAAAGGACTTGTACGGTTCTGCTATGATTGCACTGATTTTCCCTGCCGCCGTCTGAAAGCCCTGGATAACCGCTATCGCACCTCTTACCATATGAGCATGATAGAGAACCTCGAGTTCATCAAAGACCATGGTATTGAAAAGTTCCTGGAAAAGGAGGCGGCAAAATGGCGCTGCCCTGAATGTGGCGGGGTGATATGCTGTCATAACGGACTGTGCTTGAATTGCGGTCTCGACAAGCTACTTAGCAATAGGGAATACCGGTGGGAGGAGAAAAAATGAAGAAAACCTGGCAGGAAAAACTGGAGGATAAGGCTTCCCTACCCAAGGTACTCAAGTTGGAGAAAGGATTCCCCTGTTACAATGCCGTACACAAGATGGGCGCAGAAGTCGGTGATGATGTTGTGCTGGTGAATCCATCGGAAGTGGTGGAAATCATGAAGCAGGTACCGAAGGACAAACTTATTACCATTGTTGAGATATGTAAGAAGATAGCCAAACAGCATAATGTGGAAGGCTGCTGCTCGTTAACCACCGGGATTTTCATAATGACGGCGGCCAACGCGGTAGAAGAAGCAGGCAAGGAAGGCAAGTCATTAGACATACCCTACTGGCGGACGCTGAAAGCAGGCGGTTTTCTGAATGAGAAATACCCCGGTGGACAAGAAGTGCACAAGAGATTACTTGAGAGAGAGAATTTCAGCGTCGTTGCCCGGGGCAAGAAGTACCAGGTTGTCGATTACGAAAAATATCTGATGAAGCTAACGTGAGATTATTACCGGTTCAAAATATCGCACCTTATACATAACAGATTTGTATGCTTGCACGTTCACTCAAAACGTTCAATGCTTCATATGCCGGGTGTCCTTGCCGTGAACTGAGAGCTACAGGTCAATACCGTCTATGAACAACTGCTTGTTGCCCAATACCGTGTTTTCCCGAAGGTACTTGATATATACGTGAATTGCTGTATCTATGCGGGTGAATCCCCGTAGGGATGATAGCAGGGGATGACCTTGCTCACAGACACAGTAGATATACCCTATGCCCCTTTGCCTGGCCAGGTTGTTTACATGCTTTAGAAGGGAAGCCAGGTATTTAGGGTGCCTGAAGCCAATCGGGGTCAGCATTATTTGCCTGAGCAGTTCACCGGTTCGGGGCGCTCTGGGCATGGGCCGAATGAAACGGGCTAAATCCGCAAAGAGCTTGAATAATCTCATTTTCGTGTTCATTCGTTCCACCGTAATTCTCATGACCTTATTCCAATCCCAGAAACCCAGACAGGCGAGTATGGTGTCATCTTCCTCAAGGACAAAGAGGTTATCCAAATCATAGCCGGGGGTTCTGATGATGAATTGCTGCAATGTCTCGGCTGATTTTGGTTCGTATAGCTCGCAGTCCAGCCAGGTTTCATTGACTAAACCAGCTACTGACGGCAGGTCATCTGTTACCGCTGTTCTGATTTTGTAGGCTGACCCAACAGTCATCTCCTTGAACACGGCCAGGCAGGGCATGACGAGGGTGCGGTGCCACTGGAAACCTTGCCGACTGATGTAGCGCATTGATGGTATGTTACCCTCGATTATGAGTGAGTAGCCTAATGCTGCCCCCTTTTGTCTGAGATATTCCTCGCGGAATTGGTGCATCTGCCCAGCTATTCGCCTGCCACGATAATCGGGATCCACAAAGGCTTGAAATACATGGCCAACCTTCTCTTCCTTGCCACTTATCATTCCAGTGCGCAGGGCACAGGCTGTCGAGCCGACTATATGATTGTCTTCTACAGCTACGTAGACCCTGTAATCACCGTAGGCTTTGACGCGAGCAAAAAAATCAGGCGTATTCACTATGGATACGACGAGCGTAGTACCCTGTGGGCACCTGGCTTGTAACTGCTGTAGTTCTTCATTGTCTTCTTGCGTCGCTTCACGTATGTACATATTCCCTCGTAATCCCCCCATCTCAATAGTGTGAGTTTAGTCCTCTTTCTAGTAGGCGTCAATAATCTTCCCTTTTGTTTCACCTTTTAGCGTGATGTGTTAATTGACGCCATCAACGACGGTTGGTAAGTTCCTCTACAAGGGTTAGCGTGGTGCCAATACAATCGTAATCCTCTTACGAAAGTACGGTTACTAACGGGTGATTTACAGCAAATTGAGCAAGTATTAAGCTATATTCAAATAATATCAGGGGT
Source organism: Dehalococcoidia bacterium (assembly GCA_046483735.1). Lineage (GTDB taxonomy): Bacteria > Chloroflexota > Dehalococcoidia > GIF9 > AB-539-J10 > RBG-13-51-36. Next base: position 4,056 of record JAWOCP010000088.1, on the reverse strand, counting down.
TGTTGCATATGCCTGTAGAAATAAATGGCCAAATATATTATAGGACTGCTGAGGTTTGCCAGATAGTTGGCATAGGGAAAAGTACTTTGTTTCGCTGGATCAGGCAAAACATCATAAAGGAAGCCGAATACAGAGATAGGAAAGGATGGAGACTATTTACGGAGGGTGAACTACGAAACATTACGGCAGAGACCAGCAAAATTCAGAGGAACCATGTGGCCGAAGCGGCAAAAATATCATCGATTCTGAGATAAGCTAGTAAAGGAGGTTTAAGTTTATGCAGGAGGTTTTAGGATTTGTCAGGCGCGAGTGCTAGCCAGAGATTTGGTTTTTCCAGATTGGACGAGGCAATCACTCGTGTTTTTGAAGATTTTGATGACAGTACCGAAGGAGACTGAAGGAGGTACATTATGGCGACAACTATGACTAAGAATCAGCACGCCAGGAAGGTGGTAAGCAAAGATGAGGAACAATTGGTCGAGCTTACCCCTGAAGACTCTGAAGAGGTTAAGGATCCTCTGAATGAGCTGATGACCCAGGCTCAAGCAGCCTATGTGTCTTATCTGCAAGCTCAAAGAAAGGTGGCGGCAGCGTATCAGGAGCGACAACGCCGAGGGGAGAAGGCCTTTGAAGAAATCGAAGAGCAAGCTGCTAAAGTCTGTGCCGAAGCAATAGAAAGAGCTTCGAAAGCTCTGGAAAAGGCTGAACGGGAAGCCGAGGAAGCACATAGGGAAGCGAAAAAGAGAGCTGAGCAGGCTTACCAGGAGAGCGTGAGTGAAGCACTGAGAGTACGCAGCGAGACCGTTGAGCAGGCCTGGGAAGAAACTAAAGGAAATTCAGAGAAAGTCTGGAAAATCTTCCAGGGTGAAATGGAGACATAGAAAAACGGCAGGCTGCCATGAAATGAGACTGACGTGTTCTATTATCGGGCTTACCATTACTGACTAATGCACAAAAGGAGGTTGATATTATGAGTGATAGCGGTAAGGACGGTGTTATTACGCTGGGAGGGCGTGAGTTCAAGCGTGTAAAGAATGGTGTAGACGAGGTTCAGATAGAGGGTTTCATTGACGAGCTTATGAAGGAGCGAGATGAGCTGGCACGGTCCCAGCACCATATCGCTTCCCTTACAAAGCTTGCAGAGACAACCATTGTTGAAGCTGATAGGCTGGCCAAGCAGATTAAGACAGAAGCAACAGAGCAGGCAGAAGCTGAGAGCGCTGCCATTATGGACAAAGCCAGAGAAGAAGCTCAACAGTTGGCGGAAAAGAAACAAGCTGAAGCTTTGGAGACAGCTAAGAAAGAGGCTGAGGCAATCCGCTCCGAATCTGAAAAGGAAGCGGCAATGCTGGTAGAGAATGAGAGAAGCAGAATCTGGGATGAACTGCACAACGCTGTAAATCAACAATTCGACTATTTAGTAGAGAAACTGGAAAGCCTTAAGCAGCAGGCAGTAGCAGCCCAGGCAGATTTCAAGAATAAGATGTCGCAGCCGCCGAGGGAGAGCGGCGCAAAGACCGTGGAATCTGAAGAGGAGAGCGGTGTTGCGCCTGGGGTAATCGAAGGTGAGAGCACTGCAGCGGCCGCGGAAATGGAAAAAGAAATTGGCACAGCAACAATGGAAGAAAGCAATATGTTTTACGAATCGCTACTGCCAATGGAAGCTGTGGACCGATCCGAAAACGGCTTCGACCTCTCCAAACTGCTTCAGATGGACGACCAGGCGGACCTGGGCGAGCCTCAATTCGAAGTAGAGATCTTACCTCCGGTTCATATGGCCAAAATCATGGAAGTCGTGGCACATCTTGATCAGTTACCCGAGGTTGAAAACACTGAGATTATACCCCGAATGGATACGCCTTCAATTCTGGTGTTCCTGCGTAAGGAGTTGAACCTTGTTGATGCGCTGCGAACGCTTCCCGCGGTGGCTCATGTTGAGGAAGTGGCGACCGACGTAAATTCTACCAACGGCGAACCGGCGAAAGCGCCGAAGAAGATTCGCATAGGTCTCTCGGGAAACGCAATGCCGCAGGAAAGGAAATAGAAAACCGGCAAGTATGACAGTTCTGATAATGCCTATCCCTTCAGCCAGGGCATCATGTTTCGAAGTTTCTTACCAACGATTTCAATCGGGTGTTCTGCCTCTATTCTTTTCATGGCGTTGAAGCTGGGGCGGGCGGCCTGGTTCTCCGAAATCCACTCTGTAGCAAAGCTGCCAGTCTGAATCTCTGCCAGAATTTGCCTCATTTCCTCCTTGACCAAATCATCAATTACCCGTGGGCCCCGCGTATAGTCTCCGTACTCCGCCGTATCGCTTACCGAATAGCGCATATAACTGAGACCGCCCTGATGAATCAGGTCCACAATGAGCTTTAGTTCGTGGCAAACCTCGAAATAGGCAATCTCCGGTTGATAGCCGGCCTCTACCAGTGTTTCAAAGCCGGCCTTTATCAGAGAGGAGACTCCTCCGCAGAGCACTGTCTGCTCACCGAAGAGGTCGGTCTCGGTCTCTTCGGCAAAAGTCGTTTCCAGCACCCCGGCTCTGGCGCAACCAATACCCTTGGCATAGGCCAGGGCCGTATCTTTCGCCTTCCCCGAGGAATCTTGTTGGACGGCCACCAGGGCTGGAGCTCCTGAGCCTTCGGTATAGAGTCTTCTGAGCATATGTCCCGGACATTTGGGCGCTATCATGCAAACATCGACTTCAGCCGGAGGCACGATTTGCGAAAAGTGGATACTGAAACCGTGGGCAAACATCAGGGTCTTGCCGGGGCCCATTTCTTGCTCGATTGACTCACGATAGATTCGGGACTGCAAAGTATCGGGAGCCAGCATAACGATTATATTGGCCTTTCTGGCTACCTCGGCGGCGGTGGTTACTTCAAAATCAGCTTTCTTTGCCGCCTCCCAGACTTCGGTGCCCGGCAGCTCGGCAATAATGACCTGGCAGCCGCTGTCCCTGAGATTCTGGGCATGAGCGTGTCCCTGACTCCCAAAGCCAATAATGCCAATGGTCTTTCCTTTGAGCAAATCCAGGTTAGCATCCTTGTCATAATAGATTTTAGCCATAATCTTCCCTCCGTTAGATATAAACTACCAGCAGTTATTCAAGAACTGGTTCCGCGCGTTAAGGCGATCTTGCCGGTGCGCGAGAGCTCCTTAACACCAAAATTACGAAGGAGCACGAGTAGAGAATTCAGCTTGTCTTCATCCCCAGTCACCTCCACCGTCAGTGAACCTGGAGCAACATCGACTATGTTAGCCCGGAAAATGTCAACGATTTGTATAATCTCGCTTCTTGTCGAGGCAGTGGCCTTCACCTTGATTAAGGCCAGCTCTCTGGTCACCATATCCTCTTCGGTAATATCGGAGACTCTAACTACGTTGATCAGCTTCTCCAGTTGCTTTCTGACCTGCTCGACCTGGGCAGAATCACCGCCAGCAACAATAGTCATGCGAGACAAGCCGGGATGTTCGCTGCCCCCCACAGTGAGGCTTTGAATATTAAAGGCGCGCCGTCGGAATAAGCTAGCTATTCGGTTGAGTACCCCCGGCTTGTCCTCCACCAGAGCTACCAGAGTATATTTTTTGTCAGCCAATTTGCCCCCCAATACATAGATTCCGAATCATAATCTCCAGGCTCTAAATGAATATCAAAAATCAAAGATAAAGAATTAAAACTACAATTCAAAATGCAAAAATCGAGAATACTTATATCTTTCATCGCGTCTTTGCTTTTTGCATTTTAATTTTTTATTTACCGCTGCCCTGTCATTTTGCATTTTTACTTTTGCTTTTTGAATTTTTAGTATTTCGTATTTTGTGCTTAGAACTTACCTCCCTGTACTTCCGCCTTTGATGGCGCTAGGAAGTCGGCCAGGCTTTTTCCCGGTGGCACTATAGGATAAATGTTCTCCTCGGGCTCGATAAGGAAGTCGATAAGAAACGCTCCCGGGTGCTCCATTGCCTTCTGTATAGCCGGCATGACTTCCTCTCTGCGTTTCACCCTGACGCCGGGAATGTCATAGGCCTCAGCGATTTTGACGAAATCGGGAT